>USCJ01000017.1 GCA_900553215.1 uncultured Collinsella sp. | reverse complement strand
AGCAGCACGCCGCGGGCAAGCCGAGCGTCGATACCACCAACTGCGTAGGTTGCCGTGCCTGCGAGAAGATTTGCGCGCACAGCGCCATCACGTTTGACGGTACGCGTGAGCGCGAGCTTGCCAACGGCAGCACCCGCACGGTTCACGTGGCTACCATCGACCACGATCGCTGCGTGGGCTGCGGACGCTGCATTGCGGCGTGCAACCAGGACTGCATCAAGCCCGACTATGACGCCGCGGCCGACGTACTCAACTACAAGATCGCCGAGTATACGAAGGCCGTTGTCCAGGATCGCCCCAGCTTCCATATCTCGCTCGCCATGGACATCAGCCCCAACTGCGACTGCCATCCCGAGAATGACACGCCCATCGTCAACGACATCGGCATGTTCGCGAGCTTCGACCCGGTCGCCATCGACCAGGCCTGCGCCGATGCCGTCATGGCATCCGAGCCGCTGCCTAACACCGAGCTTACCGACAGCGCGGCCAAGATGGAGCATAACCACGAGCATTTGGAGGGCGAGCAGGCCAAGGATCCCTTCTGCATCACGCATCCCGACACCGACTGGCGCGCGTGCATCGCGCATGCCGAGAAGATCGGCCTGGGCACGAGCGAGTACGAGCTCATCGAGGTCAAATAGCGCCTAGCTATTGGACATATCAAGCGCTTTTGTAGCGCAACGTTAGTAAAAGCCGCCCGTGAGCACAGCGCCCACGGGCGGCTTTTTGGAAGTGCTAGGGGCCAGATAGACCAGTAAACCGTACTATTTGCTTAAAAATTCTTGTCGAGGAAGTCGTCGACCGTGTTCCAGTAGAGCTCGGGGGCAATTTGCGCGCTCTTGGCGTGGGTGGCGCCGTGGATAGTGAGCTTCTGTTTAACCTTGCTGGCGCACGCGTCGTAGTTTTGGTCGAGCATGTCGTACGGCACAAAGGTGTCCTGGTCGCCGTGGATAAACAGCATGGGAACCGTCGCGTGTTCGAGTTGGTCCAAACTGCTCGCCTTATGAAAGTCGTAGCCTGCGCGCACGTTGCACACTAAGTTTGCTACATCGAGCAAGGGAAAGCTGGGCAGGCCGAACACGTCCTTGAGCTGCAGGGAAAACTCGTCCCAAACGCTTGTATAGCCGCAGTCCTCGATAATGCATTTCACGTTTGCGGGCAGAGATTCCCCCGCGACATTCATGGCGGTCGCTGCACCCATCGACTCGCCAAAGACCAGGATGCGCGCCTCGGGGTCAGCCTGAACGATCCGCCCAATCCATGCAACGACATCGAGCCGCTCGGGCCAACCCATGCCGATATAGTCGCCGCCGGAGCGCTCGTGGGCGCGGGCGGCGGGTGCGAGTACGTTCATGCCGCGGTCGTGGAATCGCTTGACGTATCGGGCCATACCGATGGGCTCATCGGTGTATCCGTGTAGGCAGATAGCGTAATTGTGCGTGCTCTCTGGGGCGACAAAATACCAAGCGGCAAGTTCGGTTCCGTCATCTGCGGTGAGGCTGCTGCTCTCGCGGTTCTCTTTAAACCATGCCCGCGCCTCGGTTCCCTCGGCATCCATCTGTTCACCCTTTTCGGCGTCCTTGCCGTCCTGCATCATCTTCATGGTGTAGGGGGCGCGAGGGTTCAGGGCAAAGTCGAACAAGAAGTTGCCGGCAAACCCCAGCAGCGCTACAACGAGCACCAGCGCAACGATGCCGGCTATCTTGAGCTTTCGATGGGAACGTGCGTTTTGAGACATAAGAAGCTTTCCTATAAGATGTTAATACATCAACATTTAATGCAAGCGCATTATGGACGTTCGCCGTTGATGCGTCAACAGGCAAAGAATGGGTAAACAAAGGGTCACGTATGGTGCAAATTTCGCACGCACCCAGACGCTTTGATATAGTGTTGAGAACTCTTTACGTTGGAGGATGTAACCGGCATGTCCGATTCGAGCGACAGTTCCAAGCCGCGATCCAAGGCCGCGGCCGTTCCGCACTACACGGTGGGCGAGGAGATTATGAACTCCGTCACCCATGGTGTCGGCTGCTTGCTGGGTATCGCGGGTCTGGTGCTCCTGATCGTATTCGCTGCACTGCGCGGCGGTGGCCCGGCCCACATGGCCGCGGCAATCGTCTACGGCGCCAGTATTATTCTCGAATACCTTGCCTCCACGCTCTACCATGCGATTCAGCCCGCGGGCGCTAAGCGCGTGTTCCGCATTATCGACCACAGCTGTATCTATCTGCTCATTGCCGGCAGCTATACGCCGTTTTGCCTCATTACGCTGGCAAACGACGGTGGTCCCGTGCTGTTTTTTGCCGTATGGGCCATCGCCATCGTCGGGATCGCCCTCGAGTGTTTTTTGCGCGAGCGCCAGCCGCATTGGGTAAGCGGCCTGGTCTATCTGCTGATGGGCTGGCTCGTCGTCTTTAAGCTGCCCGAGCTCGTGTCGCTGCTCAACCCCGTGGCACTTGCCCTGCTCGCTGTCGGCGGCGTGTGCTACACCGTGGGCGTGCCGTTCTACATCGCCAAAAACGTGCGTTACCTGCACAGTGTGTTTCACTTGTGGGTGCTCGCCGGCAGTATCTTCCAGTTCATGGCGGTGATCCTCTTCGTAATCTAGCGATCGCGTCTGTGCCCGCGGGCCCATCCGAGCGGCCGTCGGGCGCAACTGCCCTATCCGTCACCTACGCTTACTACCTAACGTCCCGAATCTTGGAGGTTCGAGAAACTCCCGATGGACATAACCATCTCCCTTATCACCACCCTCGTTTTGACCCTCATCAACGGCTACTTCTCTATGTCTGAGATGGCGCTCACCACGGCCAAGCGCGCCGTGCTGGAGCACGAGGCCGAGGAAGGCGACAAGCGTGCCGAGCGTGCCATTAAGCTGGCTGCCGACTCCGACCAGCTGCTCGCCACCATCCAGGTCGCCATCACGCTCGTGGGCTTCGCCTCGTCCGCCGTCGCCTCGACGAGCCTGTCCGACCCGCTCGCCACGTGGCTCATGAGCTTTGGCGTCGCGCCGCTTTCCGCCATCGCACGCGGCCTGGCGCCGGTCATCATCACCGTCGCCGTCGCCTTTGTGTCCATCGTGATCGGCGAGCTCGTGCCCAAGCGCATCGGCCTTGCTAACGCCGAGGGCGTATCCAAGCAGGTCGTGGGACCGCTCTCCGTATTCCAAAAGATCGCCCGCCCGCTCGTGTGGCTGACCGGTGCCTGCTCCGACGGCCTGGCCCGCATCCTGCGCATCAAGAGCGCCGACGACCGTCAGAACGTCTCGGAAGAAGAGATCAAGTACATGGTCTCGGAGCAGGACGACCTGCTCGACGAGGAAAAGCGTATGATCCACGAGATCTTTGACCTGGGCGACACCGTTGCCCGCGAGGTCATGGTGCCGCGCGTGGACACCACCATGTGCGAGGATGACGAGACGGTCGCCGACGTGCTGTCCACCATGCGCCAGACCGGCTTTAGCCGCATCCCCGTCTATCACGAGGATCCCGACAACGTCGCGGGCATCGCGCACATCAAGGACCTGATTCAGCCCGCGCTCGACGGCAAGGGCGACCAGCCCATCGCCGGCTTTTTGCGCGACGCCACCTTTGTGCCCGACACCAAGGACATCCTGCCGCTGCTGTCCGAGATGCAGACCTCGCACGACCAGATCGTGGTGGTCGTGGACGAGTACGGCGGCACGGCCGGCATCATCACCATCGAGGACATCGTCGAGGAGATCGTCGGCGAGATCGAGGACGAGTTCGACCCCGACAACAAGTATCTCACGCGCCTTTCGCGCCGCGAGTGGCTCGTTGATGGGCGTTTTTCGTGCGATGACGCGATTGAGCTTGGTTGGCCGCTCGAGGAAAGCGATGATTATGAGACCATCGCCGGCTGGATCTTGGAGCTTTGCGACTCGGTGCCCGACATCGGAGAGGTGTTTGAGGTCGCGGGGTACAAGTTTAAAGTGCAGTCGATGCGTGGCCAGCGCATCTCGCTCATTCGCGTGATCGCTCCGGCCGAAACCGATAAGAAGGATTCCGAGTCTTCGGTAGACGAGCCGACGACGTCGGGTGCGGGTTCCGCGAATCCGCACGACGGCGACGAGTAGGACAAGGAAGAGTAGGGGAGAGTTATGGCAGGCCTGTTCAACATCCTTAAGGTCACCGTCAGCGAGGACAAGATCTGCGCGCACGTGCTGGTGAACCCTGGCATGCCGCTCATGACCTCGGAGGATATCGAGGCCACGGCGCGCGTGTACTACCTGGTGCCGGCGATTGCCAAGCACCTGTGCCTGGGCGATTCCGGCCGCGAGTTCCAGGACTGTATGGGTCAGACCGAGCTCTGCCACCTGCTGGAGCACGTGACGGTCGAGCTTATGAACGAGACCGGTCTTGCCGGTAGCATCTCGTGCGGCCGCACGCGCGTAAGTGAGCATGACGAGCGTGTCTTTGAGGTCGAGCTTTCGTGCCCCGACGACGCGCTGGCTATCGGCGCGCTGTCGTCGGCCACCTTTATGATGGATTGGGCCTATCTGCACGCCGACCAGCCCGCCCCCGATGTGGACGGCACGGTCGCGGGCCTGCGCAACCTGGTGCTGGGCATGCGTGCCGAGGCCGAGGGCAAGGACCCGCACGAGGCCGTTGCCGCTGCGAACGGCGAGGACGTGGCCGAGGATGCGCCCGAGGGCGACGCTCCTGCCGAGGCCGACGCTGAGCCCGTTGCCGACGCGCCTGCTGAGCCCGAGTCTGCGGAGCCCCAAGGCGTCCCGAGCTTTGACGACGAACCGCAGATGCCAATCGATACCGAGGGTGCGGTCGCCGAGAACCACGAGGCCCCCGCGGCCGTCTTTGGCGGTGCGGCAACGGCTCCGTTCGGCTCGGCGCACGAGGGCAACCTGCCGCTCGTTGATGGCGCCGGCGAGGACCCGGCTGCCACGGTGGCCATGCCGGCTGCGCCTCAGGAGTAGGCTCACTCGCTTATCACCATCATGTACCTGCGCTTTTACCGTACGCAGATGAGCGCGACGGCAAGTGTTGCGCTGCGGGTATAATGGACAGCATTCAAACGGTGGGCATCGAGGTGCCCGCAGGAGAGGAATGATCATGGGAAAGACTTTCAGCTTTGTCTCCGGTGCGCTCTTTGGTGCTGCCGCCGGCGCTATCATCGGCGTTGCTCTGGCCCCGCGCTCGGGTGCCGAGACCCGCGCCATGGCCGCCGATATCGCCAACGATGCCTGGGACAACATGCGTGACACCTACGAGCACGGTGCCGAGGAGGCTCGTGCCGCGGTCAACGACTTTGGTCCGATGGTTGACGCCAAGACCGATGACCTGCGCGCCAAGGTCGACCTGGCCCGCGAGCGCATGGACCAGCTTCGCGAGCAGCTCAACGACGCTATCTCGGGCGGCAACGTGACGCCCGCTGCCGACGTCGTGGTCGAGAACGTCGCCGAGGCCGACACCGAGGCCACGGAGCCCTCGACCGAGGCATAATGCGCGCAGGGGATTTTGTCGGCGTCAAGGTTTATCGTAAGCCTGCCGAAGACAAGCGCACCAAAAAGGACGGCACGCCGCGCAGCCCTAAAAAGCTCGGCAAGATTCACTTTCCCGTCTTTACCCCGGGCGGCACGCGCGTGGTGGGCTTTATGGTCCGCCAGTCCGATATCGCGGGTATGATCGAGCGTCCCGACCGATTCGTAGCGCTCGACGCCATTGGTGTCTACGAGGGCGCCATCGCGGTTGACGACGTCAAGGGCACCTACGATGCCGCCGCGGCCAAGCGCCTCGATATCAACCTGGACGATTGCATCATCTGGGTTGGCATGGACGTGCGCACGGAATCGGGCGATGTCGTGGGCTACTGCTCGGACGTTGAGTTCAAGCCGCGCTCGGGTATTGTGCAGATGTTCTACGTGACCGCCGGTGCCGCTTCGAGTGTGCTGGTGGGCGACACGCAGGTGCCGCCGACGATGCTGCGCGGCTACGAGAACGGCGCGATGGTCGTCTCGGACGAGGTCAAGTCGCTCGGGTATTCGGGCGGTGCGGCTGCCAAGGCCGCCGAGGCCAGCGTCGTGGTGGGCGACAAGGTCAAAAAGGGCGCCAAGGTGCTCGATGACAAGGGATCGGTCGCCGTGGACAAGGGCAGCCGCGCACTGGGCAAGCAGCTCGGCAAGACGCGCGGTATGTTCAAGGCCTTTAAGGACGAATACCAAAAGGCGAGCGGAGGCTCGTCAAAAGCTACAAAATAGCGACGTACCAAATGATGGGAGGCAAGCCGGAGACCTGTTGCTCCGGCTTGCTGTGTTTATGGGGGAGGGCACATGCGCCAAAACGGATCCAACTTAAACGGGCGTTCGGGTGCGCGTCCGACGGCGCGCCGCGACCTGGGGCAGCTGCCCAGCGGTCAGCGCCGCCGTCACCGTAAGCCCGGCGCGATGTATCTCAACCATAGACGCGGCTTTAGCGATCGCAGCGCGCGCATCGGCAACAGCCGCACACCCCGTCGTTCGTCTCGCCTGCCCTACGCGCTCATCGCCGTGGGTTGCGCGCTCGTGCTGTTTATCGCTGCCGTCGTGGGCTACGTCAACCGCAGTGTGGACGTGGAGCTCAACGGCCAGAAGACAGCGGTGCGTGTGGGCTCTACGCTGCAGAATCTCATCGACGACCAGGAGTTGACTGACACCTACGACGCAGGCGACCTGCTGGCCGTCGATGACAGCGTGCTCAAGCGCCATGGGGGCGAAAAGCTGTCGGTGAAGGTCGACGGCAAGCGCGTGAAGCAGGGCAAATGGGATAGCCGCGAACTTGAGGGCGGCGAGAAGGTGACGGTCAAGGATGGCCGTAACACCTACGAGAAGCACGAGGTTCAGGCTACGGTTATCGAGCCCAAGCTCAAGGTCGAGGGTACGGGCGCTATCGAGTATGTGCAGACGTGGGGTGTCCAGGGCCGCTCCGAGGTGTGGGTCGGCGAGCAATCGGGCAAGACACAGGACCGCGGCGAGGTTGTGCCCGCCACCGATTGCGTCGTTGCGTGCGCCAGCGTGGCGCCCAAGGGCAACAAAAAGTACGTGGCGCTGACGTTTGACGAGGGTCCGAGCAGCGCAACCAAGCAGATCTTGCAGGTACTCAAGGAAAAGGGCGTCACCGCGACGTTCTTCCTGTCGGGCGATGCGGCCGAGGCATCGCCTGCCACGGCCAAGGCGATTGTCGATGCCGGGTGCGAGATCGGATCCAACAGCTACAGCGACGATTCGCTCAAGGGCGAGGATCGCGAGACGGTGCGCAAGCAGATCACGAAAGGCACCGATGCGATTAAGTCGGCGACCGGCGTGAAGACGATGCTGCTGCGTGCTCCCTACGCTGCCTTTGACGAGCAAAACTGGATTGATGCGACGGACCTGGTCTCCGCCGTGGTCTCGTGGAATATTGACTCGGGCGACTGGCTGCTCAATGGTGCCGACGAGCAGGTCTCGACGGTGCTCGATTCGGTGACGCCGGGCAATATCGTGCTGCTCACCGATAGAGACGAATGCGCCGAGCAGACGCTCGAGGCGCTGCCGCAGATTATCGACGGCCTCATTGCCGACGGCTACAAGATCGTGACGCTCAGCGACCTGGTCAAGACGGACGCGTCGCTGAGCAAAAAGCTCACCTCGCTGACGAAGGTCACCATGCCCAAGGATGCCGTGTTCCCCCAACTTGCCGAGGACGATGACACCACAGAGTAGTTATTGGGTAGTCATTTAAGAACGTCCCCAATGACTATGTCACGGATGCGTCAGCGTTTGGTATGCCTGCAATGTGCAGCGCATAAATTCGATGCCGCAGGGCGATGCTGATGCTATAGTTACTGCGGTTAATGAGGGTCAAGAGAAAGGTTGCAGGTGAAATCCAAACCTCGACCATACAGTCGATGACCCCATGCAGGTGCTTTTTGCGCATGCACGGGGTGTAAGCGTCGAGCGGCGTGCCGCCCGCGCATGCGTATACATATCCAGAAGCCCCCGGACGCCGCACGCGCGGCCGCGTCCGGAGGAATAATGATGGGGAGCACCATTGAATTATCTGAGTGAGATGCTCAAATTGCCAGTCTTGGACGTCGACGGCGAAAAGCTCGGCGTGGTCAACGATTTTGGCATTGCAACCGGCGAAGTTTTTCCGCACGTGACGTCGCTCGCGTTCCGCGGCCCCGGCAAGACGCCGTTTATGATCAGCTGGCGCAAATGGGTCGACCGTATCGACGAGACAGGTGTACACCTTAAGACGTCGGCCACCGAAATCCGTTTTTCGTACCTGCAGCCGACCGAGCTCTTGCTCGCACGCGACGTGCTCAACAAGCAGATCGTCGACACGCAGGGCATGAAGGTCGTGCGCGTAAACGACATCAAGTTTTCCATGTCGGGCGAAAACCAGCTGCGCCTGCTGGGCGCCGAGGTCGGTGCCCGCGGTCTGCTACGCGCCATCAGCCCCGCGCTCGAGCATATCGTCGAAGGCTTTATGAAGCACCTGGGCAAGCCGCTCAGTGAGGACATCATCGCTTGGTCCTACATGGACCTGCTCGACCGCTCGACCAAGAACATTCAACTCTCGGTGTCGCACAAGACGCTCGGCGAGCTGCACCCTGCCGACATCGCCGACATTATCGAGCAGCTCGACCCGCGCTTGCGTGCGCAGGTGTTTGCGCAGCTCGATACTGCCCAGGCCGCCGAGGCCATCTCGGAGTTCGATGACGACGAGCTTATGACCGAGATGCTCGAGGGCCTGTCCGATACCGACGCATCGTCGATGCTGGCCATGATGGACCCGGACGACGCTGCCGACCTGATCGACGAGCTTGATTACGAGAAGGCCGAGAAGCTCCTGCGCCTGATGGGCGTCAAGGAGGAGAAGGCGATTCGTAACCTGCTGGGGTATGAGGACAACACCGCCGGCCGCATCATGACCTCGGAGTTTGTCTCCCTGCCCGCCACGGCAACGGTCGGTGACGCCATCGAGGCGATTCGCGAGCTCGACGAGGACTTCGAGAGCGTCTATTACGTCTATACCGAGGATCCGAGCGGCATGCTGACCGGTGTGCTTTCGCTGCGCACGCTGATCGTAGCCGATCGCGACGCCACGCTGGGTCAGCTGGCCTATCGCGACCTGGTCTACGTGTCGCCCGACGAGGACCAGGAAGACGTAACGGACGAGATGACCAAGTATGACCTGGTCGCTATCCCCGTCTGCGACGAGAACCGTCATATCCTGGGTATCGTAACCTTCGACGACGCCATGGACGTTATCGCCGAGGAGCATCAGGAGGACCTGCAGATCGCCGGTGTCGGCTCGGGCGACAGCGCGTCGGACGACTCGACGAACGTGCTCAGCTGGTTCGTGCATCGCCAGTACTGGGTTGTTGTATGGGGCATCGCGTCGTGCATCATGGCGACCGTGCTGGGGACGGCGCTCGGCTCCGCGCATCTGGTGGTGTTCCCCATGTGCGCCATGCCGCTCGTGCTGCTGGCGGCCTCGCGCATGGTGTCGTTCGTCAAGAACTACTTCCTGGAGTATGACGGTCACGACGACGAGCCCAAGCCGTATCTGGGGTTCTTCTTCCAGAGCACGGGCATGGGCCTGATTCTGTCACTCGTGACCTACCTGTGCGCCCAGCTGGTGCGCACCGCTGCGTTCCTCGATGCGCCCATGTTTGAGGAGCAGCTCTTTACCGGGTGCTTTAATATCGCTGCCATTATTTGCCTGGTTGGCAACATGAGCGCCGTGATTTACCTGATGGTGCTGTTCTGGCGTGACGAGCATGACCTCAACACGTCGGGCACCGCCATGAACGTTATTGCCGTCATGATCTCGTGTGTGGCGTATTGCATCGCCGCGGTGCTGCTCGCCATGTCAGTCATGGGCTAGGTGGTCGCGTGCAAAATACCAAGCAAAAGTCGGGCACCAAGCAAAAGCTGACCATCGCGGCCATCTTTGGCGCTATGGGTCCCGGTCTGCTGGCGGCGCTTTCGGGCAATGACGCCGGCGGCATTGCAACGTATTCCAGCGCGGGCGCCAGCTATGGCTATAAGATGCTCTGGATGCTTCCCGTCATGACTGTGCTGCTCATCGTGACGCAGGAGACCGCGGCGCGCTGCGGCTGCGTCACGGGCAAGGGCCTGGCATCGCTCATTCGCGAGCGCTTTGGCGTGCGCAAGAGTGTACTTGCTATGGCGGCGCTGTTGATCGCCAACACGGCTGTGACCATTTCGGAGTTTGCGGGCATCGCCAGCGGCCTTGCTCTTTTTGGCGTGCCGGCGAGCATCTCGGTGCCGTTGGTGGCGCTGCTGGTGTGGATGCTTACCATGTCGGGTAGTTTCCAGCGCATCGAGAAGATTCTGCTGCTGGTGAGCTGCGTGTTCGTGACCTACATCGTCGCCGCGTTTATGGCCGGCCCCAACTGGGGTGAGGTCGCGGTCGACCTGGTCGTGCCTAACATTCAAAATGACCCCAGCTACGTGTCGCTCGTGGTCGCAACGATCGGTACCACCATCGCGCCATGGATGATTTTCTTGGCGCAGAACAACGTGGTCGATAAGAACGCGGGCGAGGACGATATCGTGCTGCAGCGCATCGATACCGTGAGCGGCTCGCTTGCCGCCGATGTCATTGCCGGCTTTATTATCATCACGACCGGTACAGTGTTGTTCCCGGCGGGTATTCAGATTAGCGATGCTGCCGATGCTGCCCGCGCGCTGGAGCCTATTGCGGGTCAGTGGTCTACGGTACTGTTTGCCTCGGGCCTGGTCGCGGCGAGCTTCTTGGCTGCCTGCGTGCTGCCGGGCGTTACGTCGAGCGCTATCTGCGAGGCATTTGGCTGGGAGCGCGGTGCCGATCGCAGCTGGGACGAGGCCCCGGTCTATCGCGGCATCATTACGGCCATCATCGGCATCTCTGCCGTGCTGGTGCTTATGCCCGGTGTCGATCTGTTCCAGATTATGATGACCTCGCAGGTCATCAATGGCGTGCTACTGCCCGTGGTTTTGGTGTTTCAGGTGGTTATTGCCGCCGATCGTCACATTATGGGCGCCAACCGCAACGGCCGCGTGTGGAATGTGCTTACGTGGGCGACTATCAGCGTGATCACGGTGCTGACGGTTGTCATGTTTGTCCTGCAGGCGATGGGTTACAGCGCTTAGCGCCTCTTTTGGACTCCAAACAGGCCGCCGCCATGGGTTGCGGCCTGTATTTTGCCTGTTATAGGGGGTTAGTAATATGCGTGTGGACAAAAAATGCCAAATATGAGTACTGTTGCCTGGCCTATAGCATTTACAACTAGGAAAATAATAAACATATCCAAAAATCTGTTCATTAAAAGCGGAGCTCCAAGTCCTAAGCCGGCCATTCTGGTCAACTGGAAGGGTCGCGCGCTACCGCTTGGGCGCCATTTTGGGTGGTTTTGCCTGCTACTAAAATTGTAACAGTACTCATATTTGCCCCTTTTTGTCCACGACCTCTTGGAGCCGGCTCGAAAAGAGTGATTTTGGGTTGTTTGCTGCGGGTGTGGGCTTGGAAACAACGCTCGGGGTGGCGAGGCGTCCAGAATTCGGTCGCAAGGAGGGCGTTCCTCGGCTGTGTCAGGAGTGTCCCTAGGTGCCGGCACATAAGGAACGTCCCTAACTGCCGGAGGGGGGAGTTTGCGCTGCAGGTTACTTGTCGGTGCCCAGCTTGTGCGGCTTAAGAGCGAGCGCATTGACGAGCGCGTCGGCGGCGGACTTGACGGCTGCCGGCTGCGGATCGTTGACGTGGTCCTCGGGGTGCACGGGCAGGTCTTTCTTGACCGCATCGTGGATCAGGTTGAGGTACTCGGTCACGCCGGTAGTCGACAGGTGCGTGCCGTCGCCATCGAACAGGTCGTTGCGGTTGGCACTGTGCCCGTACCAGTCGATAACGCGTACATTCTTGTAGCGCGTGGCGGCGTTGGCGATGGCATGGTTCGTGGACCCGACCCACGGCTGCGGGCTACGCGTGTTTACAAACACGACAATACGCTTATCTCCCGCATCGGCCATGATGGCGTCGACCTGGGCGTCCGTTACCAAACCGTTTGTGCCCAGCGCAAAGACCACGATCTTGCCGGCAAGGTTCTGCTGGATATAGCCCTCAAATGTCGCGCGGCCCGCATCAAACTGGCGGCCCTTTTCGGCATCGATATGGCTGTGAGGAAACACGCTGTCAAAGGAATCAACGGCGCGCAGCGACACGGAGTCGCCGATCATCAACAGGTCGTAGGAGCCATCGGGGAAGCCGTCGTTGTCCTTGTCGGTGTCGTCGGCCGCCTGCTGGTCGGTGGGCGCGGTGTTTTTGGCTTCCTTGTTGAGGGCTTCGGCGCCCTCACCGCTCAGCGCGGAGGTCTCCGGCACAAAGATCAGGCCGCCCAGCGCGATGACAAGCACGATCCCGCAAGTGGCGCACACAGGAATATGCGCGCGCACCCAGTTGGCGGGTGTGGTGGTGCCGTCGCGGAACTCGGCGACGGTACGGCCGAAGGCGCCCTTTCTAAACGGCGTCTCGATAAAGCGATACGAACATTCGGCCGCGGCGATCACCAACAACACCTGCAAAATGTACTGCCACAACGGCGTATCGTTGATATTGGCGACCGGATTCATGAGCAACAGCAGCGGATAGTGCCACAGGTAGATGCTGTACGAGCGCTTGCCAACCCACACGAGCGGCTCGGTGGACAGCGCGCGGGCAACCATTCCCTGGGGCTGCACGCAGGCCGCGATGACCATGAGCGTGAGGATGGAACATAACAGCGTGCCGCCGCGATACTGGAACGCGGTGTAGCCGTTGGTGAGCGCGACCATGGCGGCAAGGCCAACCAGACCCACGACGCCCAACACATCGGTGGATGCGGGCGAGGACCAAAAGCGCACGAGGGCGCTCGGCTGTGCCGGGGCGGTCTCGGCTGCTTCGTCGGCCTTCTCGCCAGACTTGCCCTCGGCGTTCTTGCCGTGCTTGGCGGCGCCAGCCAGGCGATTGAGCCCCAAACGATGAGCGAGACGCACCGGAGCTAGGTCGCGATCGGGGATAAAGGCCATCCAGGCGCCCAGCAGCAGCGAGAAGACGCGGGTGTCGGTGCCGTAGTACACGCGGCTGGGGTCGGCGGCAGGGTTATAGAGCACCATCATGGCGAGGGCAGATACCGCGGCAAGGCCCAGAACCATGCGGCGCGTGTTGGGCTTGCTCATGTGCATGGATACCATAGCGAGCAGCAGCGGGGGCCAAACCAGGTAGAACTGTTCCTCGATGGCGAGCGACCAAAAGTGCGTAAGCGGCGAGGGATCGCCCAGAGCATTGAAGTACGAGACGTTTTGGGCAATCTGCCACCAGTTGTTGAAGAACAGCAGCGACGGCAGAATGTCGGGGCGCATCTTGGTAAGCATCACGTGGTTAAAGATGGTGCACAGCGCGCAGGTCACGAACACTACCGTTACCACGGCGGGGACCAGGCGACGGATGCGGCGAATCCAGAAGCTCTTGAGGTCGATGCGGCCGGTCTTAGCGACTTCGTTGAGTAGCAGGCGTGTGATCAGATAGCCTGAAAGCACAAAAAAGATCGTGACGCCGAGCAGACCGCCCTGCGCCCACGTGAGGTTGAGGTGATAGAGCACCACCGCGACGACGGCAAGCGTGCGCAGGCCGTCGAGGGCAGGGATGTAGCGAGATTTGGGGCGAGCGGTCGCCTGCTGGTAGGTAGCGGACGAGCGTGTGGCGCCGGTGTTGGTCTTGGCTGTATGGGCGCCCTTGTTGGTGGGCGTTCGATGCG
The DNA here is from genome assembly GCA_900553215.1 of uncultured Collinsella sp. Classification (GTDB taxonomy): domain Bacteria; phylum Actinomycetota; class Coriobacteriia; order Coriobacteriales; family Coriobacteriaceae; genus Collinsella. The sequence continues at coordinate 47 of USCJ01000017.1, read as the reverse complement.
GGCTCGGGCCGCGTCGCGACTCGCCGGTGCGGCGGGCGGCGCGCGGG
>USCJ01000016.1 GCA_900553215.1 uncultured Collinsella sp. | reverse complement strand
GATTGCCGCAGTTGGGGCACTCCCACACCAGCTTGCCATCGTCCTCGACAATGCGGATCTCGCCATCGTAGCCGCACACCTGGCAGTAGTCGCTCTTGGTGTTGAGCTCGGCGTACATGATGTTGTCGTAGATGTACTGCATCACGCGAATGACAGCCTTGAGGTTGTCCTGCATGTTGGGAACCTCAACGTAAGAGATAGCACCGCCCGGCGAAAGCTGCTGGAACATGCCCTCGAACTTGAGCTTGTCGAATGCGTCGATCTCCTCGGACACGTGGACGTGGTAGCTGTTGGTGATGTAGCCCTTGTCCGTCACGCCCGGGATAATGCCAAAACGACGCTGCAGGCACTTGGCGAACTTGTAGGTCGTCGACTCAAGCGGGGTGCCGTACAGCGAGAAGTCGATATCGCTTTCGGCCTTCCACTCGGCGCACTTGTCGTTCATGCGCTGCATGACGGCCATGGCAAACGGCGTGCCCTCCTTCTCGGTGTGGCTGTGACCCGTCATGTACTTGACGCACTCATACAGGCCGGCATACCCCAGGCTGATGGTGGAATAGCCGCCCACGAGCAGCTTGTCGATCGTCTCGCCCTTCTTCAGACGAGCGAGGGCGCCGTACTGCCACAAAATCGGTGCAGCGTCAGAAAGCGTGCCCATCAGGCGCTCATGACGGCACAGCAGAGCACGGTGGCACAGCTCAAGGCGCTCGTCGAAGATCTTCCAGAACTTGTCCATGTCCTGATGCGAGCTCAGCGCGACATCGGGCAGGTTGATGGTCACAACACCCTGGTTAAAGCGGCCATAGTACTTAGGTTTGGTCGGGTCATAGTTCAGCGCGTTGGCGACATTGTTAAAGCCGTTGCCCGAGCGGTCGGGCGTCAGGAAACTGCGACAACCCATGCAGGTGTAGCAATCGCCGTTGCCGGCGGTCTCGCCCTTCGACAGCTTGAGCTCGCGCATCTTCTTCTCGGAGATGTAATCGGGCACCATGCGCTTGGCGGTACACTTGGCAGCCAGCTGGGTCAGGTAGAAGTACGGGGAATTCTCGTGAACGTTATCGTCCTCGAGTACATAGATAAGCTTGGGGAATGCCGGGGTAATCCACACACCGGCTTCGTTCTTAACGCCCTCATAGCGTTGACGAAGCGTCTCCTCCACGATCATGGCAAGGTCGTGCTTCTCCTGGGGCGTACGGGCCTCATTGAGATACATAAAGACCGTCACGAACGGCGCCTGGCCATTGGTGGTCATAAGGGTCACGACCTGATACTGAATCGTCTGGACGCCGCGACGGATCTCATCGCGCAGACGGTCCTCAACGACCTCACGGACCTTTTCGGCAGATGCCGAAACACCGAGCTCCTCAAGCTCGCGAGCGACCTCGCCGCGAATCTTTTGACGGCTCACCTCAACAAACGGGGCAAGATGGGTCAGCGAAATAGACTGGCCACCGTACTGGGAGGAAGCAACCTGGGCGATAATCTGCGTCGCGATGTTGCAGGCAGTCGAGAAGCTGTGCGGCTTCTCGATCAGCGTGCCCGAGATAACGGTGCCGTTCTGAAGCATATCCTCCAGGTTCACCAGGTCGCAGTTATGCATGTGCTGGGCAAAGTAGTCGGAATCGTGGAAGTGGATCAGGCCCTCGTTGTGGGCATCCACGATCTCCTGGGGCAGCAGCACGCGCTGAGTCAGGTCCTTGGAAATCTCGCCGGCCATGTAGTCGCGCTGAACGGAGTTGACGGTCGGGTTCTTGTTAGAGTTCTCCTGCTTGACCTCTTCGTTATTGCACTCGATCAGCGACAGAATCTTGTCGTCGGTCGTGTTCTTCTGGCGCTTCAGGCTCTGGACATAGCGATAGATGATGTAGTGGCGGGCGACCTCGTAGCAGTCGAGACGCATGATCTCGTCCTCGACCAAATCCTGGATCTCCTCGACCGAAACGGTGTGGCCCGCGTTCTCGCATGCCTCGGCGACGTTTTGCGCCGCATAAACCACCTGGCGGTCGGTTAGACGAGAGCTCTCCTCGACCTCCAAGTTTGCGGCGCGAATCGCATTGACGATCTTATCGATGTCAAAGACAACCTCGGTGCCGCTGCGCTTGATGATCTTCATCCTCTTGCCTCTTTCGCGTCGTAGTCTCATTGCGCTTCAGAGCCAAACGATGCCCGGCAGGGCTTGCCCCTGTCTTGCGGCGCCGTCGCGCAATCTGTGTTCTCGATAAACCATAGGTCCTCATGCGGACAATCCTCGCGGCCGATCAAGCGGCTCAAAGATCTATCCAAATGGGGCAAATAAGGTCCTCGTTCTCTGTCCGCCATCTATCATACGACAAAGAGGCATCTATATCCTGTATTCTTTTTTTAGTTCAAACACAACATATAGTGTTTCAGCAGGTCAAAGCAATTGGTCATTTTGCAGACGCATTAATTATGAGGGGTTCTTGGCAAGTCGGTAAAACGTTACCAACACGGCTACCTGCATGGCAGTTATAAAACCCCCTTAGTCAAGCCGCTGACAAATCCTACCAAAACCAAGCCGCTCACGCCAAAAGAATCCAAAAGATTATGCTTGACCAACATGTTGCGGTCGAATGCCGGCGGACGGAGCGACAGGACTGTAAACGCTCGGAAGACTACAGCCCCGGCGCCCCGTCCGCCGGCATTCGATAGGCGAGGATCTATTACTTCTCTTCGCGAACTATCGTGCGGCCGAGAGCCGCTGTAAAGGGATCGAGCAGCACGCCGGCGATAACCACAAAGGCCCATCCCTTTGTGACGAGGCCGGCCCAACGCGCGAAGAATGTACGGCCTTCAATCGTTCCGAATCCTCCTTGGAAGGCAATCTCGCCAAAACCGATCACCATAAAAAGGAGCGTGGCACCGATGACCGTACCGGCGATCTTGTGTGATGCACTCCCCTGCTCAAAACCAAAAAAGTCCAGGCACATACCAACCGTTTTGCCAAACAGCGGGAGTGCGCTCAGAACCTCGGCGATCACCGTGGCCACGATGAGTTGTCCCCAAAAGCCCGTGGGGCCCGTCAGATCCAAGCCAGGCGCCCCTTCAATGATGGGGAGAAACGCGCAGAGCAATAGCGGGTTAAAGAAGCCGTTGAGAATACCGATAACGCGCCTGACAGGTAACTTCATAGCCGTAAGCCTTTCAAAGTCATTGATAGAAAGAGGGCCGCCGGCATATGTCGGCGGCCCCGATAAAACATGATGTACGGCAAAGCAACTACTCGAGCGGCTCCTCCGCCTCGCCGCCGGCTGCCATCTTCTCGGCCTCGGCAAGCTGGGCCGGGGTGAGCTTGCGATACTTAATGGCGCCAAAGACGACACAAGCCGCACAGACGATCATGCCGGCGATGAACTTCTGGTCAATCGTTGCACCAAACGGCGACGTCACGGCCTCAAACACAATGGGAGACAATGCCATGCCAAAGTTGATACCTGCCATGCCAATGGCGAGGTTAAACGCACGTCCCTCGGGGGCAGAGTTGCCGGCAGCAAAATTGCCCTCCAGCGGCACGTAGGTCTCCTTGCCCAGCGCAACGACAAAGCCCGCAACGCACAGCACCATAAAGGCGGGCGCAACCAGCGTCAGGCCCAGGCCAACGAGCGTCACGCCCCACGCGATCGGCATAGCCAGGTTCTTGAACTTGGCAAACAGCGGACCGACCAAAAGACCAGCCGCAATACCGGCAACGGTCATAACGGTAGAGGCAAGACCGGCCTCCACGGTACCGCCAAAGCCGCGACCTACAACAAGCAGCGAAACGTTGGAGCTGAAGAGCTGGAACGTAAGTACGAACACAAAGCTCATGAGCGTGATAATCGCGACCTCTTTAGGCATATTGGCAAACACGTTGACCTTGCGCTTGGGCTCAAGATGACCCTCAGGAAGGCAAACAGCCTCGATTACGATGAAAATGATCATGATGAAGTACGCCACATAGCTGTGGAACCACTCGGCAGAACCCAAGATGCCGGAAACCATCGTCCAGATAATGCCGCCCAGTGCAACAAAAGTGGAGTAGATGCCCATGACAAACGAGCGCTGCTTTCCGCCAAAGTAATCCGCGATAAGAGCGTCCGTTGAATTCTGCACGGCGCCGAGACCAAGGCCCATGACAGCAGAAGCCGCTAAGACTTGGCCGAGCGAGTCGTGGAACACCAGCACCGAGGCGCCTGCCAGCATCACGATAATGTGACCGACGAGCGTCGTCTTCTTCTTGGACACGCGAGAGGCAAGCTGTGAAGAGACGAGCATGGCGGACAACGCCATCATCAACGGGATGATGCCGATAATCATCTGAACGGCAGCGATGTTCTCGTTGGGAAACGCGGCCGCAACAGAGGCCACGATGGGAACGGGCACGAGCATGCCCATGATGCACATGGCGGCTGCGTAAATGCCCACCAGGTACTTGATCTTGGTTTTATCCATGATCCATCCTTACACTTAAAGAAAAGGGTCGGAGCGGCCAGGCATCACCTGCGGCCGCCCCAAACACAGCACTATCAGTCGTTGAATCCGGTGAACACGGGCTCTCCGCTGTACACGAGCGCTTCCTCGACACCATCGAGCACGCGGCAGGCGCCAGACGCCATCGCCTCGAGCTCAAACTCGCCGGGATAAGCCGACACGGGGGCGATCCAAGAGCAGCATTCCTCAATCGAGGCAACGAGCTCCTTGCTGTGGACCATGCCGCCTCCGAGCAAGATGCCGTCGACGTCGCCCTTCAGCACACAGGCCATCTCGCCAATCCACTTGCAGATTTGGTAAACCACCGCACCCCAGGCGCGAGCCGCGGCCTCATCGCCCGCGGCGGCGCGCTCGCACACCTCGATGGCATCGGACGTACCCAAAAGGTCAACGAAGCCACCGGTCTTCATGCAATGGGCGCGGGCAACGTCGAGACCATGCTCCGCCGTATACTTCGCGACCTCGATTGCGGGGACCGAGCCACAGCGCGTCGGCGCCATGGGGCCCTCGCCGCCGACGATGTCGTTGCCGTCGACCATCTTGCCCTTAAGGTGAGCAGAAATCGAAATGCCACCGCCGATATGACAGACAATAAAGTTGCACTCGTCATATGCACGACCGAGCTTTGCCGCGTGGCGAATGGCAGTCTCTTTGAGATTAAGGGCGTGCAGGTGCACGTTTCGATACACGCCCTTAATGCCCGTCATACGTGCGAGGTCGCACAGCTCGTCGGTATCGGGAGGATTCACCACAAAAGAGGGCTTTCCCGTCTTTGAGGCGAACTCATGGGCAATCTGGGGGCCAAGCTGCGCCGGGTGCTGAATGCCGTTCGCACCGATGCGGGCATGCTCGAGCATGACCTCGTTGATGGCATACGTGCCGCCGGGCAACGAAAGCAAGCCGCCGCCGCGACCGACAAATGCATCAAAGTCCTCGAGCTTCAGGCCCGCCTCCCCCAGTGCTCCAAGAATCAGATCGCAGCGATACGGCATCTGAGCCGAAACCCCATCGAACTGGGCGAGGTCCTTCGCATCGTGCGCAACGTTCTTGCTGAGCTTGCACTCATCACCCTCAAAAACGCCCACTTTCGTGGAAGTAGAACCCGGGTTGATTACCAGGATGCGCCAGGGAGTCTTTTTATCGGACATATCTTAAGCCTCCTTAAGCGCCTGGGCGCGCACGCAGCTCATCACCACGTTGCCGACGATCTCGTCGACGGGCGCAGAGCGCGAGCAATCGCACACGATCTTCTTGAAGCCCTGAAGCATGGGGCCGTAAGCATTGGCGCCGGTCAGGTTCTGGATGATCTTGACGCCGATATTGCCCACGTTGATATCGGGCCAGATGACCACGTTGGCCTGTCCCGCAACAGCGGACTCACGACGTACCTTCTTGGCCGCAACCTTGGGGTTAATCGCCGAATCAAACTGGAACTCGCCGTCGATGGCAAGGTCGGGACGGCGATCGTTGGCAATCTCGCGAGCGCGGCGTACTTTGTCGACGAGCTCGTTATCCATCGAGCCGTCAGTCGAATGCGAAAGTAGCGCGCAACGGATATCCCATCCGGTCAGCGAGCGCACCGTTTCGCTCGACGAAATCGCGATCGAGGCAAGTTCCTCGCTCGTAGGGTCGACGCAAACGGCGGAATCGCCAAAAGCCAAAAGGCCACCTTCGCCGCCGTTCCAGTTGGGAATGTCGGCGATACCGCACGAGCTCACGGTGTCCACCCCGTCGGCAAGGCCGACGATGGTCTGACCCGCCAGGATAATATCGCCCGTGGCGTTATCAATGCCGGCGAACATTACGTCGACATCGCCGAGCACCTGCAAAATCAGGGCGCGCTCAAGCGGACGCGTCATACGGCGCGCGGCGCCCTTGGGCTTAAACTTGCAATCCGGATGCGAAAGATAGCGCTCGCAGCAAGCGGTGTTCGCCTCCTCGTCGGTCACATCGACAATCTCGATGCCGTCAAGGGAGATGTCGCGCTCATCGGCAAGCTCCTTGAGCTTACCGCCGTCGCCGACCAGCACACATTCGGCAAGATGCTCGGCGGCGATCTTTGCGACCGCCTGCATCATGGTCTCGTTTTCGCCCTCGGGAAAAGCAACGCGCATAGGCTTGGCGGCAGCCTGCTCGCGCAGGGTCTGCATCAGGTCCATGGCAGCTACTCCATCTCTTCGGCAGTGCGCTCGATAAGCTCGCGGATGGTCTTCATGACCATGACCTCGCGAACGGGGACCTCGGCATCGAGCTCGTTCTCGATCATGGAGGTCAGGGCGATCATCTTCATCGAGCCCTTGCCCAGGGTCTCAAACGTCGTCTCGGGGGTCACATCGCCATCGTAGTTGTAAGCGGACTTGGCAAAATCGCAGATCTGCTGAGTGAGTTCTTCGTTCATGATGGTGCCTTTCTAAGATAAAAAGAGGGGTGGCCACGGTGGGTCCCGCCGTGGCCTAAGAGAGGAATCGAATTGTTAAAAGGGTGAAAACCTAGTCGTCAAGCTCAAACGTGAGCTCTTTGTAACCCGGTCGATCGATGACCTTGGCATGGACACCAACGGTCTCGCCCGCCATGAGCTTGGCGCGGATCTCGGGGGCCTTCTTCTTGGTAATGCCGTAGATGACGTAGGTGTACTGAGAACCCTCGTCAATATCGACGGCGCCGTAGGCGTACTTGCCATACTCCTTGAGGTAGGGCTTGTCGTTCTGCGGACCAGGCAGGGTAAAATCGATCAGATGGCCGTGACCGGAAACCTGGACCCAATCGGTCTTGTGGTAGCCGCAGGCATTGCAGGCAAGGTGAGGCGGAAACTCGACGGCTCCGCACTCGGGGCACTGACGTGCCCAATAGATGCCCTCTTCAAGACCCGTGTAGAACTTCTTGACCACGGGCTCCATATCTTTGAGTTGCATGAGAATACTCCTTATGGGAAATCGAAAACCGCGGTCGCTTAGGCGACGGTACGAAGAATCTGGCAGCGCACATTCTGAGAACCGCCAAAACCGCGCAGGAAGGCCGTCTCAGGAATCTTCTTCATCTGGGTTGCACCGGCGACGCCGCGCATCTGCTTGACGGCCTCGACGATATCGGCGATGCCGGATGCGCCATGAGCGTGGCCGAAGTTGCAACGGCCACCGTGCGGGTTGATGGGCTTATCACCGTCAAAAGCGGTGCGGCCATCGATCGCATACTTCCAAGCCTCGCCGCGCGGAATATAGCCGCACTCCTCAGCCGAGACGATCTCGGAAGCCAGGAAGAAGTCATTGCACATAAACAGGTCGATCTCGTCGGGGCTCACGCCGGTAAGGTCGTAGACCTGCCTGGCGGCAAGCTCGGTAGCCCAGTGCTCATTGTGAAGCAGGCCGGCCTCGACGGCAGAGGCGCCCGTGCCCAGAACCTCGATAGGTGCATACGGGACACCCATGGCCTTGGCCTTCTCCGTGGGCATCACGACAACAGCGGCGGCACCGTCGCACTTCTTCTCAAAGCCGGTAACGCGCAGGTACTGCGTAACGCGCGGGTTGTACATGCTCTTGAGATACTCGTCGGCGGTATCGAACCCAGCTGCCTTCGCATCCTCCTCGACCGTGGTCTCGTACCAGGCAAGGGGATTCAGGACGGCACCGCGGCGAAGGCTCTTGGTAAGGCCGTTCAGGGCGTCATCGATCTGATCGGCAGTAAGGTCGTACTGCATCGAATACTCGTTGATCCAGTTGTCGAACGACACGCCGAAGGCGCCATCGAGCGGACGACCATAAGCGCGGTCATAGATCTTATCGAGCGAGGGAATCATGACGTCGAGCGTAAAGTCCTGACGAATATGGGAGGGCATGTGCTCAACGGGAAGAGTCGAAGCCAAATCGCAGGCACCCGTAAGGACGACATCGTAGGCACCGGAGGCGACTGCCATCACGGCCTGCTCAAGGGCGACGTAGCCCGTGCAGCAAGCCTCGGAATGATGGACGGAACCCTTGGCGCGAACGCCAAACCAATCGGCAACCTGCATGTTGGGGGTAATGCAATCGCCAACAAGATACGGATTGGCGCTGCCGTGGTAGAAAAAGTCGATATCGCGGGGCTCAAGACCGGCATCGGCAATTGCCTCGAGGGCCGCATAGCCAAACGCCTCGCCCTCGCCAATACCCTGGGTCTCGGGATGCTCCTCAAAATCCTTGAACGGGGTGCAGCCTACGCCTACAATCGAGACGCTGCGCATGTTCTTTCCGAGCGTAACCACTGAATATCACATCCTAATCATGTGAGGGTGTACGGAGTGATGGCGCAGTCCGGCCGCGAGCGAAGGTGAGAGAGCGCTCGCGGCTTTTCTGTGCCGTCACACGTTGAACTACTGCAGTGGTTCTTTTGAACGTAGCTTTAGTTTATGAGGGGCAAGACAGGACGTATGGGACAAAAAGGCCCTATGTGTCCCATCATTTGAGACCCATAGGGCAAAAGCGTTCCAAATAGCAGGTAAATGGTCTTATCAATAATGCAAGGATTCGGCAAATCATTATGACACCGCCATGAATCTAACCATTTACCCGTAAATAGCGACCGTTCATCCGAGCGTATTATCGAAATCAGGGATCCGCGGATGCCAATGGCGCGATGCATCGTCGACAAAGAGCGGTGCGTAGAACATGCGATTGAGCGCGGCGGCAACGGTTCGTGCCTCAAGGTCAGGCCGGACTTCGAGCCAATACTGGATGAGGTTATGGTGGCCCGCAAGCGCAAAAGCAAGATACAGATCGAGGTCCGTCTCATCCGAAAACGTCGACCGCAAACGATCGCGAAAATAGTCATGCATGAAGATCGTTGCCTTGTGTGCAAACACGGGATCACCGTTATCGCTGTTAAGCGCCAGGACTTTCGAGCGATTGGCCTTGAGGATTTCCATGCGCTTGATCATCGTGGGCGTGGGATCAAGCTGCGCATCACCAAAACGAGCCTCAAGGGCAACGTCGTTAATGTCTTGCATGTTCTGGAGCAGCTCATCTTCAAAGCGCTTGACCACATCATCGACAGAGCGGTAGCAACGATAGAAGGTTGATTTTGATGTATGGGCAAGACGGAGTACGTCGGTGACCTTAATCGATTGCACAGGCGTTGTCGCCATAAGTTCAAAGACGGCGCCTTCGATCCGCGAAGCAATATCGTTTTTAGCGTTCAGTGACATAGAAGGCCTCCCCTGTTGGCGATTGGCTACTATGCTACCCGAAAGGCATGCTCCTCAATGGCGATATGGGGCATAGAACGCGCTGCACAAGAGATGACACACTGGCCAAACACCACCGAGGAAGTAAACCATCCGCTCGGCAACCCGTCTTTGCGGGGATCGATTGAAAAGCCGGACCCCTCCGCCTTCAGGACGGCTTCGATACGCGTCCAAACCCGACACAGCCGAAAGGCGCGTTCCTGCGAATCTGCCGCAGCGTCAATCCACGCCCGTTCCCTTGAGCTCGCCATACGCTCAACCGCAATAGGTACAATCTCATCGACCGCCTCGATATCCACGCCAATAGGTCCTCCGACCGACCGAGCAACATCGGAAACAGCGAGGACGGCCACGCTTCCGCCATGTGAAATGGAAATAGAGGGGGCCTCCCCATCCGCAAGCTCGATCTTGCCGAAAGCAGAACGCGCAAGCTGGGTGTCGTCGAAGACACCCAGGGCGTCGCGAAGCAGCAGACCCACGCCCGCAGCTTCCCTCCGAGACGCAATGGGGAGATCTCCATTGGAGGCACGCGAGGCATAACGTCCCGCGATTGATGCCATATCAACGGTCTCGCCGGGATCGATCGCAGAAACGTCAACGAGATGCACGGTTATGTTCAAAATGGTCAACCCCCACTCGATTGAGATGACAAGGCTAAACTGACGTTCAGAACCGCTCTTTCATGAAGCGAGGTACCTTTTGCCGGCGATTTGGCGACCAAAACAAAACAGCTCAGAGGCTAAGCCTCTGAGCTGCGAACATTTGGTGGGCGTTAGAAGATTTGAACTTCTGACCTCTTCCGTGTCAGGGAAGCGCTCTCCCCCTGAGCTAAACGCCCAAATGGAGCGGACAACGGGGCTCGAACCCGCGACCCCAACCTTGGCAAGGTTGTGCTCTACCAACTGAGCCATGTCCGCTTGCGGGTTATTAATTTACGCGAGTTGTCCAAAAGACGCAAGTACTTTTTTCAAAAAACTTGTCTGCCGCATGTTCTTAGTAGCTAAACGCGCTAAAGCGATTGGCTAGGCACACGATTCCAGCGCTCCGCTAAACAGCTTCACCATCTGCACGCGCGTGCCGGCGCCGTCCGTACGACGAGCAACCTCCACGTTATCGACGAGCATACGCATAAGCTTGATACCACGGCCGCGCTCCTCTGATGCGACCGGTTCGCTCGTTTCATCGATAGAATAGCCGGCACCTCGATCAAGCACCTCAACCACAACGCGATCGCTATAGGCCTGAACCGTCAGGACGCACCCGATACCGCCCGCATGGTCATAGGCATTACCCAGCGCCTCCCCCGACGCCAATGCGACATCGTAGCGCTCGTCACGGCGCAACGGAAGCGATTCAAGGAGTTCGGCGATACGATGTCGGTAGTATGGAAGATTCTCGATACCCTGACGGACCTCGACGCTCTTACTCCAGCGAGGCAGCTCCCCCACCGGAATGGCGGGAATAGACTCCCGTGCCGGCCCCGCGACATGAAGGATATCGACAAGACGAGCAATCTCCAAAAAGCGAACAACTTCACCTGATGCATTGACGAGCGAAAGCAGGCCTTCTCGCCTCATGAGCTCACGAGCGCGCGTAAGCAGGAATGCCAGGCCCGTCGAATCGATGAAGCTCACAGTCTGGCAATTGATGACAACACGACGCACGCCCCGGCCGATCAAATTATCCAACCGTCGGCGCAACGCGGTCACCGAGGCGATGTCGATATCGCCCGGTGGCGTCAAAACCGCTATGTCATTCCACTCATTCATACGACCATGGTTCCCCAAAAGAGTTCGCTCGATGCATACGTATCTGTAACTGCGAAGATTTTGCCCGTCAAGCGTCGCGGTCTACGATCGACCTCGTAAAAATTCAAGGGAAACCAGCGCGATGTCATCGTCCAGCGCCGACTCGGTAAAGCGGTCAAGCTCGCCCAAGACCTTACCGCAGATTCCCGATACGCCCTCACCCGAGACAGAGAGCAGAAGGTCGCGAAGGCGCTGCTCGCCAAAGAAAGCACCCGAGCAATCGCGTGCTTCAATCGTTCCGTCGGTATACATAAAGAGCATGTCACCAGGAGCGAACGTAAAGGCGCCCGTCTCGTACACCATGCTTTCAAAGGCACCGATTACGCCCGATTGACACCCAAGGAGCTCCACCTCTCCCCCTCGGGCTTCCGTGCCGCCAAGCGGCGTCGACGACGGTCTGATGACCATGGTGGGAGGATGTCCCGCCGAGCAATAGGTAGCTCGGCCCGCTTTAAGATCGATCTTGGCGATAAACGCCGTCACAAACGTCTCGACCCTCGAAAAGCCCATGAGCATACTATTGAGCGAGCGGGCCATGCGTGCGGGCCCCGCGCCCTCCCAGGCATAAGCCGTCAACGCTGTCTTAACGAGCGCCGACATCGACGCCGCCTCGATTCCCTTGCCGGACACATCACCCAAAATCATAACGGCGCAATCGTCGGGAAGACGAACAAGCGTATAGAAGTCGCCGCCGACCAACGCCGAATTCGTTGCCGATAGGTATACCGAATCGGTTGCGATACCCGGAACGTCACTAAGCGAATTTCTCATGCCAATCTGAAGCGTCTGAGCGATATGGCGCTCTTCGCGCTTTTGAGACTCGCCCTCATAGATCAACTCAAAGTCGTGCGCCAAATGCACCATGTAGTCGTATTCGAGATCGTCGATTGGCTCCTGGCTGCCATCGCGGAGCAGCAAGGCGCGCGTCGTCGGTCCCTTGGCGACATCAGCGGGAACAATCGCATCGTTGCTTCGCTTGCCATCCGCCTCCAAGCGATAGCGCCCCGCCTCGATACCAGAGTCGACATATAGTCCCTGGCACGGCAGGCCGTGAGCCCTCAGCCATGTACCCATAGGCGTGGATTCGTCCACACGCGTTAGACGCACGTGCTTGAGGTCGTCAGCGCTCGTCCCGCCCAGCACCGATGTCTCGAACCCATCAGAAGTTGCCCCCAGGCGCGCCGCTGGCGTCGTGACAGAAAAGAAGAGCAACTCCGGATCGCCCGGCAACGCCACACGACTGCCGCCCTCAAAATCGATGACATAGGATTCGAGGCCCGCATCATACTCCACGGGGCAGAAATGACAATTGAGCACGGCGCAGATTTCCGATGACACAGCACGCGAGGCGGCAACAGGATCATCAAGATAGGCAAACAACTCATCACGCAGCACATTGAGCGAGCGGCCGAGCTCTGCCGTACGACGCGAACGCAGGCTCGATGCCATGCCGACCAGCTGAATGGACAGGTAATCGCAAATGACTTCGAGCACGTTGACGTCATAGGCAAGCGGCGCCTGCGGACGTTTCCAACCGACCTCCAATACGCCAAGAACCTGAGTGCCGTAAAACACGGGAAGGCAGATCTCGCTACGATATGGGGGCATATCTTGCACGCGTAGCAGGTGCTTAGAACGATTGTCCAAGTCCATGAACATGCCCGAGGCGACTCGATCGCCCTCCAGGTCCTGTTGAATCGACAAGCGGCACGCACGCGACTCGCGAAGCACATACGTCGGGATGCCTGCGCCATACGGCATAAACTCGGGCAGGTAGCTGTCATGCAGCTCCTTAGAAACGCCGCGAAGCTTAAACCCGCCGCTCTCAGAAAAATAAATAGCAGCACCCGATGCATCGAGCGTCCCCACGAGCTGATTCAAAACGGTATCCAGCAAACTAGGTAGTTCATCGGAGCCCACCGTGCTCATAATGACAGACAACGTGCCCGAGAGGCGCTTATTCGCCACCCTGAGCTCCGATAGCGCACGCTTGAGCTGACGATCGTGCGAATACTGTTCTTCGATGCTATGGAGCGCCACCAGGACGCGCGGCGCGCGGCGGCCAAAGATGCGAGGCGGTGTAACCGAGCCGGCACGAACGAGGACGGGAATAAAGGAACCGTCGCTTAGCTTGAGCATCAACTCGCTCTCGGTTCCATTGATCTCAAACGGAAGACGGTGCTCTGTCGCGCGCTCAAATGCCGAAGAGTACAAGAGATCTTTAACGTCGCCATTGATCACATCGGGACGCTCTTCACACATCAGGTCGAGCAATCGATTATTCACATGCAAAATGGTTCCGTCGAGCTCGCAGATGATGACCGCATCGCTCGTGATCTCGACCAACTGGGCAACGTCTGCCCACTCGTTGCGCTCAAGCGTTTCCATCGTGAACCTCACCGTCTATCGGTAACAAAAAAGCCTCCGAAGAGGCTCCTCAAATGCGATGGTGTCGGAGGCGGGACTTGAACCCGCATGACCAAAAAGCGGTCA
>USCJ01000015.1 GCA_900553215.1 uncultured Collinsella sp. | reverse complement strand
CTGTCGCGCCTGCGGACTGAACGATCTGGATCAATCCCTGAAGAGCGCATCCGTTCGCAAGAAAATCGTCGATAATAAGAACATGATCTTCCGGCGTCAGGAATTTTTGAGATACGATCACATGATTTCTGCATTTGTGTGTAAATGACTCCACTTCCGCTACATACATTTCTCCGTCAAGATTGATACTCTGCGATTTCTTTGCAAACACAACCGGAACATTAAAAATTTCAGCCACAACACAGGCAATTCCGATTCCAGATGGGCTTTGATCTCGATCTGGCCAAGGCTGTTGCCGATAAGCAGGGCTGGGAGGTCAAATACGAGGCCATCGACTGGGACGCCAAGGATACGCTGCTCAACTCCGGCGCCATCAACTGCATCTGGAACGGCTTTACCATGGAGGGCCGTGAGGACGGCTACACGTTCTCCGAGCCGTACATGCTCAACGAGCAAGTGCTCGTGGTCAAGAAGGACGCGGGTATCAAGAGCTGGGACGATCTCGCTGACAAGACCGTGATCACTCAGACCGATTCCGCTGCGCAGGATGTGCTCGAGGGCGACCAGAAGGATCTGGCCGCGACGTTTGCCACGCTCGATACCATCGGTGAGTACAACACGGCCTTTATGCAGCTCGAGAGCGGCGCAGTAGATGCCGTGGCTTGCGACCTCTCGATCGCTCAGTATCAGCTGGCCGCCAAGCCCGATGCCTATACGCAGCTCGACAAGCCGCTGTCCAGCGAGCACTACGCCGTCGGCTTTAAGAAGGGCGACACCGAGTCCGCCGATGCCGTGACCGAGTCGCTCAAGACGCTCTACGAGGACGGCACGGTCAAGGACCTGTGCGATAAATATGCAGATTACGGTCTTTCCTTCGACAACTGGGTTTTGAAATAATGTCTATTCAGGTCATGATGCAGATGCTTGGCCAGGGCTTCTTGGTCAGTTTGCAGCTGTTTGTGCTGACGCTGCTCGGATCGATTCCGTTGGGAATCCCCGTGGCGTTTATGCGCATGAGCAAGGTCGCGCCGCTGCGTTGGATTGCGCGCATCTATATTTCGGTGGTGCGCGGCACGCCGCTTATGCTGCAGATGTTTGCCATCTACTTTGCCCCGTACTACGTGTTTGGCATTTCGCTCACGCCCGATTCCAAGTGGACGGCGTGCGTCGTGGCGTTCATCATCAACTACGCCGGTTACTTTGCCGAGATCTATCGCTCGGGCCTGCAGTCCATTCCGCGCGGTCAATACGAGGCTGCCGAGGTGCTGGGCTACTCGCGCATGCAGACGTTTCTGTATATCGTGATGCCGCAGGTCGCCAAGCGCATTTTGCCGGCGATGGGCAACGAGATTATCACGCTGGTCAAGGATACGTCGCTGGCATTTGCCATTGGCGTGGGCGAGATGTTCTCGACGGCCAAGGCGCTGGTCGCCTCGCAGGTGAGCATGGTGCCGTTTGCAATTGCGGCGCTGATTTACTGGGTCTTTAACTTCGTCGTCGAGATGCTGCTGGGCGCTGCCGAAAAGCGACTTGACTACTACCACGACTAGCCTGTTCCGTCGTGCTTTTCAAACACATGGAGGTTCCCGTGTCCGGAACGGTAATGAATATAGCGAACGCACGCAAGGCGTTTGGCGGCAATGAGGTGCTCAAGGATATCTCGCTCGAGGTAAAGCGTGGCGAGGTCGTGGCGATTATCGGACCTTCGGGCGGCGGTAAGTCTACGCTGCTGCGGTGTGCCACGCTGCTCGAGACACTCGACGGAGGCTCTCTCTCGTTTGGCGACCTTGCCGTTGCGACGGACGCGGGGCCGGGTGCGGTCTATGCGAAAGGCGACGTGCCCAAACAGGCGCGCTCGCGGTTTGGTCTGGTGTTCCAGAACTACAATCTGTTCCCGCACTATACGGTGATGAAAAACATCATCGACGCGCCGATCCGCGTGCTTAAGCGCCCGCGCGAGCAGGCGGAGGCGCGTGCGCGTGAGTTGATCGCGCAGATGGGGCTTACGGGCAACGAGAACAAGGTGCCGTGTGAGCTTTCGGGCGGTCAGCAGCAGCGCGTGAGTATTGCCCGCGCCCTGGCGCTCGATCCGGAAATCTTATTCTTTGACGAGCCGACCTCGGCACTCGATCCCGAGCTGACGGCCGAGGTGCTGCGTGTCATTAAGGACCTGGCGGCGCAGAATATGACGATGGTAATCGTGACCCACGCGATGCAATTTGCGCGCGATGTTGCCGACCGCGTGGTCTTTATGGACGGCGGTCGCATTGTCGAGGAGGGATCTGCCGAGCAGGTTATCGACCATCCGCGCGAGCAGCGCACGCGTGAGTTCTTGAGCCGTATCGAGGGATAGACTCAGGTATTTACTCAACTATTAATTGAGGCGAAGCCGCCGCAGGTCTTACGGTCTGTGGCGGCTTTTTGTTTACATCGACGGGGTTCAATAATTGCCCCACAAGCTTGTCTCTTCCTCTCGCCGCCTGTATTCATACGTGTGCCGAAAGGTATGCATGGACAGCCGTCCGTGAGGGTAGGGTGGTGGCATAGGACATTTGGAGGGTGAGTCGGCTCGGCTGCCGACCATGCTGCTCCCGGGACGGCACCGACCGCGAACTCTCCCCGTTGGCGTCGCGCATTGCGCGCGGCCCTGCAAGGAGGTCATCATGGGTGCTCCCAAGACCGGTAACGTAAGGAACGTGGTGCTCGTAGGCCAAGGCGGGGTGGGCAAGACTTCACTCGCCGAGGCCATGCTCCACCTTTCCGGCAAGACCGCCCGCCTGGGCGGCCACGACGGCACCAAGCCCACGCTCGACTATGACCCCGAAGAGGTCAAGCGTGCATTTTCCATCTCGACGACCATCGCGCCGATCGACTGGAAGGGCGCGCGCATCAATGTGCTCGATGCCCCGTGCTACCCCGATTTTATCGGCGACGCCTTTGCCGCGATGAGCGTCTGCGAGACGGCTCTGTTTGTGGTCGACGCCGAGGCCGGCCCGCAGCCTACGACGGTTAAGCTCTGGTATGCCGCCGAGGACCTGCGTCTGGCGCGTGCGGTGTTCGTAAACCGCCTGTCGCGCTCCGAGGCCAGCTTTGCGACCACAATGGACCTGCTGCAGGAGCGCTTTGGTACACGACTGGGCGCCGTGACCCTTCCCTGGGGCGAGGGCGAGGACTTTGACGGCATCATCGACCTGGTGCGCATGAAGGCGCGCCACTGCAACGGCGCCGAGGCCGTTGAGTCGGAGATTCCCGAGGAGTATCGTGCCCAGGCCGAGGAGGCCCATGACCATCTGTGCGAGCTGGTGGCCGAGGCTGACGACGAGCTGATGATGAAATACCTGGAAGGCGAGGAGACGCTGACGCAGGAGGAGCTTGAAGGCCTGCTGTCTAAGGCGATCGCCGAGCGCATCTTTGTGCCGGTCTTTGCGGGCGATTGCATTAAGGAGCAGGGCGTCAACTCGCTGATGGACGACATCGCCACGTACTTCCCGGCGCCGACCGACTACGGCGAGATGCCGCTCATCGACGGTGATTCGCTTAAGATCTCGAGTGACGATGACCGTCCGGTGGCGTTTGTGTTTAAGACGCTGGCCGATCCGCAGCAGGGTCGCATCAGCTTTATCAAGGTACTGACGGGCACGCTTGAGCCGGGCCTTGAGCTGATCAATGCGCGCACGCGCAAGGGCGAGCGTCTGGCTCACCTGTATGTGATGTGCGGTCGTGACATGACCGAGGTCGGTCACGCCTATGCCGGCGATATCATCGTGGCGCCCAAGCTGGCTGCCGAGACGGGCGACACGCTCTCGATTACCGGTAAGGTCGAGGCTGCGGCGTTTAAGTTCCCCAACTCGCAGTACCGTATTGCCATCGAGGCCGAGAATCGCGGCGACGAAGAGAAGCTCTACACGTTTATCGAGAAGGCCTGCAAGGCCGATCCGACCATGAGCATCGACCGCGACGAGGAGACCGGCCAGACCATTATCTCGGCGGTGGGCGAGGCGCAGGTTTCGGTGCTGCTCAACCGTTTGGAGGACCGTACCAAGGTTGTGGCAAAGAGCGTGCCGATCCGCATTCCGTATCGCGAGACCATCCGCCGCACGGCAAGCGCCCAGGGTCGCCACAAGAAGCAGACCGGCGGCGCCGGGCAGTACGGCGACTGCTGGCTGCGCGTGGAGCCGCTCATTGGGCCCGACGGCACGAGCGACGGCTATGAGTTTGTTGACGAGGTCGTGGGCGGCCGCATCCCGCGCTCGCTCATCCCCGCCGTGGACAAGGGTGTCCAGGAGACCATGAAGGACGGCATCATCGCTGGCTACCCGCTCACGGGCATTCGCGTGGCTGTGTACGACGGCTCGTATCACAGCGTCGACTCCAACGAGATGGCGTTCCGCGCGGCGGCTCGCATCGGCCTGCGCAAGGCGTGTGCCGATGCCGACCCGGTGGTGCTGGAGCCCATCGAGGAAATTACGGTGACTATCCCCGAGAGCTATGCCGGCGCCGTGATGGGCGACATCTCGGCCTCGCGCGGTCGCGTGACGGGTATGGAGACCGACGAGCGCGGCGATACCGTGGTCATTGCCCAGGCCCCGCTGGCCGAGCTGACGGATTACTCGACGCGCCTGCGCTCTATCACGCGCGGCACGGGTGACTTTACCATGAAGCCCGCAGGCTATGAGCAGGTGCCTTATGACGTTCAGGCCAAGCTGGTCGAGCGCTATGAGGAGGGCCGCGCCAAGTAGCGCGGGGCTTTGCCTGCAACATACATGCCGATGCAAGGGCCGCTCTGGGCAATCCAGGGCGGCCCTTTTTGATCCCTAGGGGACGGAGGAAAACGGATCATGTTAGGTTTTGGGGCAGCTTAGTCGGCCCTAGTCCCCCGAGGCCTGATTGCGGCCGGTGGCGTAGTCGATCTGCGCATGCGGCTGCAGGTTGTAGCAATATACGTGGAAGCAGAGGGCCTTGCCGTGGTCCTCGACCGATTGCGCCTCGAGGCGCACGCCACGGCAGACAAGTTCCTCTTCGTTATACATGGGCGTGACGCGGTAGAGCACGTGGTTGCCCGTTTCGCGGATGTAGTCGAGAATCTGCTCCTCAAACGGTAGCATGCCCGTCTCGTTGAGATAGCGCGTGCCGGTGAGGAGATTCTTGCGGTTGGCGTTTTCGCCGCAGAGCGACCAGGCGATGAGGTGGCAGCGGTTGTAGAGGCTCTGGCCCGGAATAAAGTCGTAGCGCTGCTGATGCCATCCGGCGGGATGGATGCGCGAGATATCGCCGCGCTTGCCTTGACCGAGCGATTCGGGGCCCACGCAGGCGAGCGCTTTGCGAGTGCGGCCCAGGCTGTCGAGCTTGGAGAACTTCTTAAAGCAGCCCTCTTCGGTGGCGCGATCGTATTCATCGAGTGTGAATGACGGAGTGCCGAGCGGGTGCGTGCTGTCGGCGCGAAGGGCAACGTAGGGGTTGCCGGCATAGTCGGGAATGCTGCTGAGATAAACACCGCGGGCGCGGTTGAGGTCGGGGTTTTCGACCTCGTCGATGGGGGTGGCGGTGCTGTCCGCGGAAGCGCCGTCGCCTGTGTCGGTTGCGGCGGAATCGGAGCCATCGTCAGAGTCTTGGCTATTTTGAGAGTCCGAGGAACTCGCTGTTCCCGATTCGAGCCGGGCGACCAGGTCTGCCTCGTCGTCGGTGCGGCTGGGGCTCTCGTTTTGTTTTTCGGCCAGAGCCGCCGCCTGTTCGTCGCTTTGCGGCGACAGCAGCTTGGGCGCCCCGTCAAGCGATCCCGTAAACAGTGCAAACCCCAGCACCACGGCGGTGCCGATGGAAAGTACTTGCTTGTAGGCGGACTTGCGCGACATTGAGGCTCCTGGAGGGACGGTTGGGAATCTACCAGTCTAGCAGGAGCCGGCAGGGGCCGTTCTATCGAACAAATACTTAAGATTTGGGACAAACACTACTGATTAATTTGTCCCGCGGTCTAGATCGAGGTGGAGTCGAGCCAGTTGAGCTTGCACTCGAGAATGCGCTGCTCGCCGGGTTCGCTGCTGCCGTCAAGTAGGGCGAGCAGCATCTCGGCTGCTTCGCGACCTTCCTGGTCGACGGGCTCGATGATGGTGGAGACGGTCGGTGTGGTGAGATTAGTCCAGTCTTCGCAGTTGAGTCCCAAAAGGCCGATTTGCTGCGGAAGCAGATGGGCCATGGGCTGAAGTGCCTTGTAGACGCGGGGGAGCGCCCATTGGTTTTGGACAAAGATGAGTGTGCGCTTGGCGGGGTTGAACTTGTATTTAAAGTATTCGGTGAGCTCGTTGATTGACGGCTTGTTGTGATCGATGGGGATGGCTTTGTAGAGCTGCCCATTCGCGGCTAATGCCTCGGCATATCCCTGAAAACGTTCCATGCGGGTGCGCATTTCGGTCATATTGGCGGCAATGGAGAAAAAGTCCTCGTAGCCGGCATCGAGAAGCGCCTGCGTGGCGTTGTACACGCCGTCGTAGAGGTTGGTTTTGATCCAGCTGGTGCCTGGGCTGTAGATGGCCGCGTCAAAAAAGACGACGGGCTTGCCGGCGCGTCTAATGCGGTCGTGCACGGCCTTGAAATTTGCCGTGGGCTGGATGATAAAGCCATCGACGCCCAGCGAGAGCATCTTGTCGACGTACATGAGCTCGGTCTCGGGGTTAAAGTTGCTCGTGCAAACGACCGTCTGGTAGCCCGCGGGGAGCATGACCTGCTCCATGCCATTGAGAACGAGCCCCGCCCATTTGTTGGTGTTATCCAAAATGATGATGGCAATGACGTGGGTTTGCTTGCCGGTGAGCGTCTGCGCTTGGGCGTTGGGAACGTATCCGAGTTCCTTGATGACGCGCGCAATCTTTGTCTGCGTCTTTTCGCTAAGCTTTTCTCGTTTGTCGTTGAGGTAATACGAGACGCTTGCCGTCGAGGTTCCCGCCTCTCGAGCGACGTCTGCGATCGTAACGCGCTGTTTTGCCACAGCGACTCCTTCCGACAGATGAGCATTTTCCAACATGATGACTTTGAGTCTTGGCGAGGGATACGCTTCGGTGAGCGGCTTTTTCCTTTCATATGAGTATGCAACAAATGCGGTATACGGGTGGGGTCGAAATTTGTGACCGGCATGCGTATCTGCCGTCTACCGAGAAAATCAAATACTTCTTGACTTTTGAAATCGAGGGTAAAATCGCAGGATTCATTTTTGGTTAAACGCATAACTAAATCGCATAACTAATACCCTGACCTGCGCGTTTACCGAATTGAGCTGGTTTAATCAATGCCAGCACCCTATATTGGTCTTGTCGAAAAGACAGCAAGTCCAAACGGCAGGGGATGCTCCGGAGGCCTCCGCAAACGGTGTCTTGCGCACGCAACTCTATGAAAAGAGGGAAGCAATGAAGATCGTAGGCGTTGCCGCCTGTACCGTGGGTATCGCCCACACGTATATGGCCCAGAAGGCGATTCAGGATGAATGCGCCGCCCGTGGCATCGAGTGCAAGGTCGAGGCTCAGGGTGGCCTGGGTATCGAGAATGAGCTCACGCAGGAAGACGTGGACTCCGCCGACCTGGTCCTGGAGTCCGTCGACGTGGGTGTCGAGAACGAGGACCGTTTTGAGCAGAAGATGGCCGAGGGCAAGTTCCTGAAGGTCGGTACCTCGGATGTAATCGCCGATCCGGTCAAGATCATCGACCAGGCTGTTGAGATTATCAAGGCGACGGGTGGCGCCGTTGACGCGCCCAAGGCCGAGGCCAAGGCAGAGAAGAAGGCCGTCTCCGCTGCCCCGCAGGCCCCGACACCGGCGTCCAAGCAGTCTATCTTTGCCGATCCTGGCAAGACGCTGCTCAATGCATTCAATACCGGCGTTTCCTATTTTATCCCCATTGTCGTTATCGGTGGCGTGTTCCTCGCCTTCTCGTTGGCATCCGGTACCGCCGGCGCCAACGGCATGGAGGTTACGAATCCGCTGATGGTGAGCCTTAACACCATCGGCATGGCCGGCATCTCCATGATGATTCCGGTGCTTGCGGCTTACATCTCCTACTCGATGGCCGGCAAGCCCGCGCTCGCCCCCGGTTTTGTCCTGGGCTACCTGGTCAACAACGCAGTCGTCACCCCGAGCGGCAACAGTGTTTCGACCGGCTTCTTGGGCGCCATGATTATGGCTGTCATCTGCGGTTACTTTGTCCGCTGGATGAAGACCTGGAAGGTCAACAACACCATCCAGACCATCATGCCGATCTTGATCATCCCGATTCTGACCTCGCTCGTCCTGGGCATGGCCTACATCTACATCCTGGCCACGCCGCTTGGCTTTGTGATGGATTGGCTCACCAGCGTGCTCGGTAGCCTGCAGGGCGGCTCCGCCGTCGTCCTGGGCCTGGTCATTGGCGTTATGACCGCCTTCGATATGGGTGGCCCCATCAACAAGACCGCTTCGACCTTTACTATGGCCATCATGGCCTCCGGCATCTACGGCCCTAACGGTATGTTCCGCGTCGCCGTCGCCATTCCCCCGATCGCCTGTGGCCTCGCTGCGCTCATCGCCAAGAATAAGTTCGATGACGCCGATCGTCAGATGGGTATCTCCGCACTGTTCATGGGCTGCATCGGCATTACCGAGGGCGCTATCCCCTTCGCGGTCAAGGACCTTGGCCACACCCTGCCCGGCATCTGCATCGGCTCTGCCGTGGGTGCGGCGCTCGCCGCCTTCCAGGGTATCGACTGCTACGTCCCGCACGGTGGCTTTATCGTCGCCCTTGCCACCAACAACGTCGCGCTGTTCTGCCTGGACATCGTGATTGGCTCCGTGGTCGCCGCTGCAATCCTGATTGCCATGAAGCCCACGCTCGATAAGCAGGCCAAGTAAACCTTTAAGGACTCCGGTTGTGCGGAGGGATGGATTTGACTCCGCACAACCGCCCCTACACAACAAAATCCATCCGTACTGATAGGGCCCGCATCTGGGTCCCAGGGAACTTTTGTCAAAAATCCTCTGGAGAAGGAGAACAAAATGTCCAACCTCACCATCCGCCAGGCCGTTCAGGGCATGCTCAAGCTGCAGGATAGCGGCGATCACGCAACCATGGTCGGCATTGGCCCCATGAGCCCCAACCTGATTCAGGCCGTGTTCGAGCTTGCCAAGGACGAGGATTTCCCGCCCATGTTTATCGCTAGCCGCAACCAGGTCGATATGGACGAGATGGGCGCCGGCTACGTCAACGGTTGGGACCAGACGCGCTTTGCTGCCGACATCAAGAAGGTTGCCGACGAGGTGGGTTACACCGGTCCGTACTACCTGTGCCGCGATCACGGCGGTCCGTGGCAGCGCGACGAGGAGCGTAACGCCCACCTGCCCGAGGACGAGGCCATGGAGCTCGCCCGCAAGTCCTTTGTCGCCGACATGGAGGCGGGCTTTGACCTGCTGATGGTCGACCCCACCAAGGACCCCTATCAGATCGGCAAGGTTATTCCGCTCGACGTGGTGCTTCGCCGTACGATCGATCTTATCGACTACCTTGAGCAGTACCGTCGCGAGCATAACCTTCCCGAGGTCGCCTATGAGGTCGGTACCGAGGAGACCAATGGCGGCTTGACCTCTACCGATAAGTACGAGGAGTTCATTTCTCAGCTGCAGCCCGAGCTCGAGAAGCGCGGCTGCCCCATGCCCACCTTTATCGTCGGCCAGACCGGTACGCTCACCCGTTGGACCGAGCAGGTCGGCCATTACAACTTTAAGAATGCCCGCGAGCTCGCCGACATGGCCAAGCGCTACGGCGTGGGCCTGAAGGAGCACAACGCCGACTACCTGGATGACGCGACGCTGCTCGAGCACATCCCGGCTCACGTGACGGCCTCCAATGTTGCCCCTCAGTACGGCACCGAGGAGACCCGCGCTTACCTCAAGCTCTGCGCTACCGAACAGATTCTGGTCGACAACGGCCTGTGCGACGATCCCTCCGACCTGTATCACACGCTGCTGGTCAAGGCTATCAAGACCGAGCGTTGGCGCAAGTGGATGACCGGCGACGACGTCAACCTGCAGGTTGACGACATCCTGGCCGACGACGAGCTCAGCCTGAAGATTCTGGATGTCTCCGGCCACTACGCGTTCAACGATCCCGAGGTCAAGGAGCAGGTCGAGAAGCTCTACCGCAACCTCGCTGCCCAGGACATCGACGGCAAGCGCTTTGTGATCGAGCACATCAAGCGCCCGATCAAGCAGTACGTCGTCGGCCTTAACCTCAAGGGCGTCACGAGCCGCATCGAGAAGGCTCTCGAGGACTAAGTAGTTTTTCCTACACGACGCCGGGCCTGGGGCATGTCCCAGCTGCAGGCCCGGCACATAGGACAAAGGGGCATCCCCTTTGTCCTTTCTTTTGAGTTTTGGATTCCTTAGAAGGAGTTTGCACCATGAAGTTCTTTATCGATACCGCCAACCTTGACGAGATCGCCGAGGCCAAGAGCTGGGGCTGCCTTGCCGGCGTAACCACCAACCCGTCCCTGTACGCCAAGACCGGCGGCAAGCTTGCAGACTTTGAACCCCACATGCTCAAGATCGCCGAGCTTTGCGAGGGCCTGCCCGTGTCCGCCGAGTCCACCGCGACCACTGCCGAGGGCATGATCGAGGAGGGCAAGCGTCTTGCCGCCCTGGCTCCCAACATCGTGGTCAAGCTTCCCGTGTGCCGCGCGCTGGCCGATGCAGGCGTGCGCGTCAACATGACGCTTGTCTTCTCGCCGACGCAGGCCCTCATGGCCGCCAATGCCGGTGCCCGCTACATCAGCCCGTTTGTGGGACGCTTCGACGACATCGCCGAGGACGGTATCTCGCAGCTCGACAACGTTGTGACCTGCATCAAGAACTATGACTGGACTGGCAAGAACGTCGACGACACCGTCGAGATCATCACCGCATCTGTCCGCACGCCCAATCACGTGACTCAGGCGGCGCTGCTCGGTGCCGACATCGCGACCGTGCCCATGGCCGCTCTCAAGAAGTGCCTGCATCACCCGCTGACCGACCAGGGCCTTGCCTCGTTCGAGGCTGACTGGAAAAAGGTCGTCGAGGCACAGTAACGATGGTTCTGCCGGCCCAGCATTTGTTATGCCGGGTCGGCGTGCTCAAGAGAGGAAACTCCATGACCGATCAGGAACTGGCCAAGATTGCCAATGAGGTTCGCCGCGGTATTGTCACGGGCGTCCACGCCGCCAAGTCGGGGCATCCGGGCGGATCGCTTGGCGCCGCCGACATTATGACCTACCTCTACTTTGAGGAAATGGATGTCGACCCGGCGAATCCGAGCCGCGCCGAGCGCGATCGCTTTGTGCTCTCCAAGGGACATTGCGCTCCGGCACTCTATGCCGTGCTCGCCGAACGCGGATTCTTTCCCAAGGAGGAGCTCGAGACGCTCCGCCATATTGGCAGCCGCCTGCAGGGCCATCCCAATATGAATGACACGCCGGGCGTCGACATGTCTACCGGATCGCTCGGTCAGGGTATCTCCGCCGCGGTTGGAATGGCGCTCGCCGCAAAGCACTGGGGTGACAGCTACCGCGTCTACACGCTGTTGGGCGACGGCGAGTGCGAGGAGGGCCAGGTGTGGGAGGCGGCCATGTTCGCCGGCAACCACGACCTGGATAACCTCGTCGCTATCGTCGATCATAATGGCCTGCAAATTGACGGCAGTATCGACGAAGTTAACTCGGCTATGCCACTTGCCGACAAGTTCCGCGCTTTTAAGTGGCATGTGATCGAGCTCGCCGACGGTAACGACATGGCGCAGATTGCCGCCGCCTTTGCCGAGGCTCGCAAAGTGAGCGCCTCGCCTGTGGCCATTATCGCCGAGACGGTGAAGGGCAAGGGCGTCTCCTTTATGGAAAACCAGGTGGGCTGGCACGGCAAGGCACCCAACGATGAACAGTTTGAGCAGGCCATGGCCGAGCTCGCAGCAGCAGGGGAGGAGCTCTAATGGCAGACGTCAAGAAGGTCGCCACGCGCGTTAGCTACGGCGAGGCACTTGTCGAGCTGGGCAATGAGCGCGATGACTTTGTAGTGCTCGATGCCGACCTGGCCGCCGCCACGCAGACCGGTAAGTTTAAGGCCGCTCACCCTGAGCGCTTCTACGACGCCGGCATTGCCGAGAGCAACTTGATGGGGCTTGCCGCCGGCATTGCGACCACGGGTCGCGTCGCCTTTGCGAGCACCTTTGCCATGTTCGCCGCCGGTCGTGCGTATGAGCAAGTGCGTAACTCCATCGGCTATCCGCACCTCAACGTCAAAATTGGCGCTACGCATGCGGGCATCTCGGTCGGTGAAGACGGCGCAACGCATCAGTGCTGCGAGGACATCGCGCTCATGCGCACGATCCCGGGTATGACGGTGATCGTTCCCGCCGATGACATCGAGGCTCGCGCTTGCGTGCGCGCCGCCTATGAGTTTGAGGGACCGGTCTACATGCGCTTCGGCCGCCTGGCAACACCGGTCATCAACGACCGCGAGGACTATGAGTTCAAGATTGGTCGCGGCGTGGTCGTGCGCGAGGGGTCCGATGTGACCATCGTCGCTTGTGGCCTCATGGTCGCCGAGGCGCTTGAGGCTGCCGAGGCGCTCGCTGCCGATGGTATCGACGCCGAGGTCATCAACATGCACACGATCAAGCCGCTTGATGAGCGCCTGGTGGTTGCCAGCGCCAAGAAGACTGGTCGCGTGGTCACCGCCGAGGAGCATTCGATTATCGGCGGTCTTGGCGAGGCCGTGGCCTCGGTGCTCGCGGAACAGCATCCGGTGCCGATGCGACGCGTCGGCGTGCGCGATGTATATGGCGAGTCCGGCCCTGCGGTCGATTTGCTGCACAAGTACGGTTTGGACGCCGACGGCATCGAAGCCGCGGTCAGGTCCGTGTTGTAAGGAAGGTTTTCCATGGGGTTTGTATCTGCCAACCAAGTGACGATTGGCTACGCCGCCGCCTCGCGCGAGGACGCGCTGCATTATCTGTCCGAGCAGGCTGTTGAGCTTGGTTTTGCCGATGACGCATCTGCTGTAGAGGCGGCTTTTATTGCTCGCGAAAACGAGGCCGAGACTGGCCTCGTCGCCGGTTTTGCCGTTCCGCATGCCAAGAGCGATGCGATCCATACGCCGGGCGTGGCCGTGCTCAAGCTGTCCGAGCCTGTTGAGTGGCCGAGCTTTGATGGCGTGCCCGTCGATGTGGCGCTCGCGCTGTACGTGCCCGCCGGCGAAGCGGGAACCACGCACCTGCGTCTGCTCTCCAAGGCTGCCGTGATGCTGATGGATGCCGGCTTCCGTGACAAGGTGCGCACGGGCGCCGATCCCGCCGAGATCGCGGAGCTTATTAACGCCGGGCTCGAGGGCTAGGTGCAACCAGCCCGCTCAATCTATTGGTCCTTCTCCAAGGAGCAGGGCCGCAACGCATACGACGTTGCGGCCCTGTCTGCGTTTCCCCAGATAAAACTTGCCAAAATAAACCTGTCCCTTTTCAGCAGGTTGGCGCGATATGATATATACGTTATATACAAGTTGCAAAGTGGGGGTAGGGTTGCGGTAACGCAAGCCGGCGAAGGGGGCCGATATGATCAAGGCTGTTATTTTTGACATGGATGGAACGTTGATCGATACCGAGCGCTTGGACATGAAGGCGTGGAAGGTGGGTGCTGCCGAGCTGGGTATCGCGATTGATGACGCGCTGATGCATCAGTTTATCGGCCGTTCGAATGCCGATGTTAAGGGCATCCTTGAGGCACATTACGGCAAGGGCGAAACTGCCGATGCAATTTATGCCCGCAACATTGAGCTTCACACCGAGATGGCCAAGACCGACCTGGAGCTTAAGGCCGGCGCCGCCGAGTGCCTAGACGAGCTGCTGGCCGCGGGCTATCACGTGGGCCTTGCGACGTCATCGCGCCGCATTGCGGCCGAGCGCAACCTTAAAACGGTTGGCCTCTTTGACAAGTTTGAAACGGTGACCTTCGGCGAGGACGTCGCATATGGCAAGCCCGACCCCGCAATTTACCT
>USCJ01000014.1 GCA_900553215.1 uncultured Collinsella sp. | reverse complement strand
GCTGCCGCGACCCGCACGAGTTGCGTGGTGCGATTGCCCCGGGCAAGCGCGCCGACCTGCTGGTGCTCAATGACCTGACGTTTGCTACGGCTCCGCATCGCGTATATGCCGCCGGTGCTCTGGTGGCGCAGGACGGCACCTTTGTGGGCGAGATCGCACCCGAGATGGCCGAGGTTGCGGCCCTTGCCGATGAGCTGCGCGCCTCCGTTAAGCTGCCGAAGCTTTCGCTCGACGTGTTTGACTATGCCTTTAAGCCGGGCGAGGCCGTTATCGATGTCATCCCGGGTATGGCTATCACGGGTATGGCTCGCCCCGAGAGTGCCGAGGGCCTGCGCCGCATTATGCTGATCGAGCGCCACGGCCGCGGCGTGTCGCTGCAGGCCGAGGGCGCCGACGGTGACGGCCCCGCGGGTCTGGGCTTGGTTGGCAAGCATATCGGTCGCGGCTGGGTGCGCGGCTTTCCCATCATTGCCTCCACGATTGGCCACGACTCGCACAACGTGTGCGTGGTGGGCGACAACGCGGCGGATATGATGGCTGCCGTTGAGGCCGTGGGCCAGGGCGGCCACGTGCTGGTGCGCAACGGCGAGGTCGTGGCGCGCATTCCGCTGGCGCTCGGTGGCCTTATGAGCGAGGGCACGGCCGAGGATGTCGCCGCGCAGCACGACGACTTTATGGTCAAGGCGCGCGCCATGGGTATCGAGCCGCCGCTCGACCCCATCATGGGCATCATCTTCCTGCCCCTGCCGGTCATCCCGACGCTCCGCATCCGCCCCGAGGGCATGTTCGACGTCACGACCTTCACCTACGCCGACTAGTCATCGGGGACGTTCTTAAACGACTAGCCGTCGGGGTGGTGTGTCGCCTGACGCCGCGACCGTGAGATCTCTGGCATGTGTGAGCTATTTGCCAGGTCCTTGTAACGTTTACGCCCGCGGAGTCTTATTTGAGCTCCCTTTGGGTACGTTGGAATCGGATACACGTTCGATTCCAACAAGCCCGAAGGGAGCTTTTCTATGTTTAAACTGATTGCATCCGATATGGACGGCACACTGCTTGACGAAAACGGCCAGGTGCCTCCCGAGACCTACGAACTGATTCTGGCGCTACACGAGCATGGCGTGCATTTCGCCGCATCGTCAGGCCGCCGCTACGATCGCCTGTGCGAGTTCTTTGCGCCCGTTCGCGACAAGATGGACTTTGTCGCAGCTAACGGTGCCCAGGTCTTCGCCGACGGCAAAATGGTAGACCGCGAGGTGTATTCGCACCTGGCGATTCGAAAGCTCGCCCAGGCCGTCGCGACGTTTCCCAATTTGCATCTTGCGCTCTTTGACCGAACCAAGTCCTTTTTGCTCGATGACGAGTGCAAGTTCGTGCGTGAGGTCGATAAGGACCTTCCCAATGCCGAGCGCATTTGGGACCTGCCCGATCCCAGTGTAAATATCATCAAGGCGAGTATCTTTTGCGATGACGGTGCCGTTATGGACAGTGCGTACGTGCTACAGCGAGAACTCGGTCAGCTCTTTACCTTTGCGCCTTCGGGCAACGCGTGGATCGACGCCATGCAGCCGGGTGTGTCCAAGGCTTCGGGTATCGAACAGCTCATGGAGCATTATGGCGTTGAGCGCGAAGAGGTCATGGCGTTTGGCGACTCGATGAACGACTACGAGATCATTCGCTTTGTGGGCACGGGCTGCGCCATGCAAAACGCGCGCCCCGCGCTCAAGGCGGTGGCCGATCGCGTGGTGGGTTGTAACCGCGACCACGCCGTCCAGCAGGAGCTCCGTCGCGTGCTGGAGAGTCTCTCCTAATCCGGCAGATGGGGACGTTCCTTTTCTGCCGACAGTGGGGGACAGTCCTTGCGGCTATTCGTAAAGATTGCTCCCAGCGACTAGTCGTTTAAGAACGTCCCCGATGACCATCGCCAAGGAGTGTCCCAGGGTGCCGGCAGAATAGGAACGTCCCTAACTGCCGGGTGTGGCTAGGCGAGGGCGGCCATGATGGTGCGGGCGACGCCGTCGTGGTCGTTGTCGTATTCGGTGATGGCGTCGGCGGCGTCGCGATCCTCGGGCTCGGCGTTGATCATGGCCATGCCATGGCCCGCTGCCTGCAGCATGGGGATGTCGTTGATGTTGTCGCCGAACGCCCAGGCGTCGGCGAGACGCTCGCCCAGGTGCTCGCATAGCCACGTGAGGGCCGTTCCCTTGGTAGCACCCTCGCCCATGACCTCGATATTCATGGCGTACGAACGCGTGATCTCAATGCCTCCGAGCGTGTCGAGCGCCGCCGCGATGGCGTCGCGATCGGCCGGGTCGTGCCAGTACATGGCGATGCGTTCGAGCGTCTCGACCTCGTCGATCTTGCTGTCGATATCCATGTCGATCGGTGTTCGTGTGCGCTTGAGCGAAGCCGCGATGTGGGGGTCGCCGCCGCAGAATTCGTCCAGGCGCGTGTAGAGCGAGCGGGGGAGGAAGCACTGCCCGTCCGCGAAGATATCGAAGGTGACGTCATGGCCGGCGGCGATGCGATGGACGCGGTGGGCAATGCCACGGTCGAGCGGGCGGCTCAAAATGCGTGTAGCACGCGAAGCGTCGTTGGGCACATCGTCGTCGAGCTGCCAGACGCTGGCACCATTGGCGCAGACCGCGTAGTGCACGGCAGGATGGGCGAGGATGGGCTCAAAGACACCCGACAGCGGACGCCCCGTGCAGGGCACAAACTCAACACCGCGGCGCGCAAGCTCGTCGAGCATCGCCCAGGTGGCGTCGCTCATCTGCTTGTCACTCGTCAACAGCGTTCCATCCATATCGGAAAAAACAATCATTCGATGCAGCCCTTTCTGCTGGCATAAAAAGCGTGGCCGAGGGCGGTGATGCCCTGGCCACGCTCGGGTTCTATAACGGTCCGCGTCCTAGCGGTCGGCGAGCGGCTTGTACTCCAGCGGCTCGATCACCGGACGGTATGCCGGGCGGATGATGCGGTGCGCGCAGAAGAGCTCTTCCATGCGGTGCGCCGACCAGCCGGCCATACGGGCGACGGCGAACAGCGGTGTAAAGAGCGTCTCGGGCACGCCGAGCATTTTGTAGATAAAGCCCGTGTACAGGTCGATGTTGGCGCAGATGGGCTTGGTCATGCCGTGGTCGCGCATCACCTGCGGGGCCAGGCGCTCGATGCGCTCGATGAGTGCGAACTCCTCGCCCAAGTCCTTCTTGGCGGCAAGCGAGCGCGCGTAACGGCGGCACACCTCGGCACGCGGGTCGCTTAGCGTGTAGACGGCGTGGCCCATACCGTAGATGAGACCCGTGCCGTCGAAGGCCTGTTTGTCGAGGATCTTGCCCAGGTAGGCTGCGACCTCGTCCTCGTCCTCCCAATTGGAGACATGCGCACGGATGTCCTCGTGCATGGACACGACCTTGGCGTTGGCGCCGCCGTGGCGCGGGCCCTTGAGCGAGCCGATGGCCGCGGCGTAGGCGGAATACGGGTCGGTGGCCGAAGAGGACAGCACGCGGCAGGCGAACGTGGAGTTGTTGCCGCCGCCGTGCTCGGCATGCAGCATGAGCATCACGTCGAGCAGCATGGCTTCGTCGCGGGTGAATGCCATGCCGCCGCGGAGCACCTGCAGGATGGTCTCGGCGGTGGAGAGACCGGGCGTGGGGTGCGGCACGTGAACCTCGGAGCCGCGAAGCTTGGCGATCGAGGCCATATGTGCGAAGGCGGCGATGCGCGGGAGACGTGCGAGCATGGAAATAGCCACGTCGATCTCATGCTCGGGCGTAATCACGTCGGGCTCGGCGTCGAAGGCGTAGAGCAGCAGCACGGCGCGCTGGAGCACGTTCATGATGCTCGACGACACCGTGGTCATGGGGAACTCTTTAACGTATTCGTCGCTCAGATGCCTAAAGGCGCCCAAGCGCTCGCAAAAGCCGTCCAGCTCTTCCTTATTGGGCAGCGAACCCGTGATAAGCAGGTAGGCGACTTCTTCGTAGCCATAGCGATTCTCGGCCTGGGCATTGTTGACCAGATCCTCGATGCTATAGCCGCGCAGCGTGAGCTTGCCCTGGTCGGGCACGACCTTGCCGTCGACCTTGTTGTAGCCGTGCACGTCCGAGATGCGGGTAAGGCCCGCAACCACACCCGAGCCGTCGGCGTTGCGCAGGCCGCGCTTGACGTTATGCTCGACGAACAGACCCTCGTCATACGGATCAGTCGGCATGCCGTGGTAGAGGTTTTCGCTCTCGGGCGAAATCTGGCGGCTCGCCTCATAATCCAAGACCAGGCGGCTCAGATGGTCATCGAAGCGGTAGTAGATTTTCTTGGCGTCGTAAGCCATGC
Organism: uncultured Collinsella sp.; assembly: GCA_900553215.1. Taxonomy (GTDB): domain Bacteria; phylum Actinomycetota; class Coriobacteriia; order Coriobacteriales; family Coriobacteriaceae; genus Collinsella. The sequence goes on along the minus strand of USCJ01000014.1, from coordinate 9,856 downwards.
GCGCTCCTCTCGGGGCCGTGTGGGGGCGGCGTGCTTGGGTGCAGATGCGCCGGCCTGTTCCCGTACGGCCTGTTCGCTACAGGCGGTACATAAAGTTGAAGACGTCCTCGCGCTGGATGGACACGTTGACGCCCGAAAGCTCGCCGGCCTCGGCCAGCGCCTTCTGCAGCTCGGCGAAGTCGAGCTTGGACTCGGCGGTATCGGCCAGCATGGTCATGGTGAAGATGTCCTCGATAATGGACTGCGTGATGTCGCGGATGTCGACGTTGGCCTCGCCTAGGACACGGGTGACGCCGGCGACGATGCCGGGGCGGTTCTTGCCAAGGACGGTGATGACGATACGGGAGGACGAGATCTCGGCCATGGGAAACCCTTTCGCGTGATTGCGGCGCGCGCGGGGCGCTCCGCTACGGTACAGTGTTCATCATTGTACCTGTCTGGCGCAAAAAAGGCGCGCTCGCTGCGGCGTTACATGCCTGCAACATGAGCGTAAGGGGGAAGGCCGCACGGGGAAGAGCCGTCTGGCGCGTGTCCGGCTCGTGTTGGGTTGATTTCCGATCTCAGCCGAACACATTGAGCGGACAGGCCGTTCCCGCAGTCAGCCGAACGCCTCCGACGGCTGATTCCGAACTGGAAGCGGAGGGCATCCCCGCCCTTCGGTAGGGGATACCGCTCCGCGGCGCATGCCGCGGGCGGCGCCCCTATCGGACCACCGTGACCTCAGTTGGGATGGGCCCAGCACTGCCGCGTACTCGGTGAGCTAGAGCCAACTGTTCGTCTTCACGTCGCGTATGGCGATATTTCGGTCGTCCGGCTCGGTGATGCCGTAGCCGAACGCCTGGAGCGTCTCGATGGACTCCTGGATCCTCTGTTGGAACATGGGACCCGGATCGACCCTCGGCCCGAGGCGCCCGCGCCAAAGGCACGGCGTGGCGCGCAGCATGTTATGGATTTTGGAGATGGGCTCGATGTCGGCGTAGACGTTGAGCGTCGCCATGGCGTCCTTGTGGCCGAGGATCGATTGGAGCGCCTTGATATCGCCGCCTTGGCGGATCCACTGCGTTGCGAACGTGTGGCGAAGGCCGTGGAACGTGATCAGCTCGTCGTTGGTGCCCATGAGGCCGTTGGTCTCCGAGAACGTCTTGAACGCCCTGCGGATATAGCTTGTCGTCGCGAAGGTCGCGCCCGGCTCCGACAGGATGTAGCAGTCCCCGATCTCGACCGCCCCGGTAAGGCCGCGCAAGCGCAGCTTGCCGCAGTCGATCTCGTGGGTCTCCTTCAGGAAGGGGAGTAGGCCGACCGGGTCGATGGGGATACCCCTGGCGTCATGGGTCTTGGTGTCCTTGATGAACGAACCCATTCCCTTCGCGTACGCCACCGAGTGTCTGATCGAGATCAGGCCCGTCTCGAAATCCACATCGCACCACCGAAGGCCGCAGACCTCGCCGATTCGCATCCCCGTGTGCAGGGCGAGTACGACCGCCCTCTAATCCTCGGCGGACCAATCGAGTCCGAACTCCTTTCGGGCATCCTCTTCGCTCATGACTTCGAGAAGGTCTCCGGGTTGGCAACGAAGGGCGAGGCATAGCTGCTCGAGTGTGTTGAAGCGAATGCCGCGAATATGCCCTTTTTTAATACGGGACAGGTTCACGGGCGTGGTTCCAATCCTTTCGGCAAGTTCGTTCGAGGAAATCTTTCGCTCGGCCATGATCTTGTCGAGGCGAACAATTACGGGCATGGCGTTTCCTTACGCAATCTCGTCGGAGTCGAGGTACAGCTCTCGGGCGTACAAGAAGAGCTGGGAAAGCATGAACAGGACGATGCCGAGAACCAGAGAGGTCCAATCGAATGATGAAGCGATCTCTTGGGCGCCGACGGCCCCCTCGCCGCCAAACATCGAAACGGAGGTTTTGAGTGAGCCGGCGTAGAGGCTGGTGGCAGCTTGAACAACGAAGAGAATGCCGAGCACCTTCAAGCATGTCGCAGACCCTTTCTTGAAGGGGTCTCCGCTCTTGATCGTCCACACGAGAACGGCGCTGAGGATGGTCGTAGCGATACCGATGACGGCAGGGACCAATGTCGAGATCGCAAGGGCTGGATACGCGGGGGAGTCTGCAATTACAGGGTTGTCGAGCACTTCGATTGCTGGCTTTAAGGAGAACGCCACTTGTGCGATGGCGGTGGCGCAAAGGGTCGCAGAGGCTATCGCACATGCGATGCGGAAGGAATGAAGCCGGGGAGTGCGATTGTCGGAACTCATAATAACCTCCGAAGAATTTAAAAAACTCAGGATACTTTTTAACAGGTTATGTTAAATTAACTTTGCCGGCAAGTAATCACAGCATGCTGCAATCGTAACCCCGCGCATCGAGCTGAATCGTGTTGAAACGAGCTGGTGATACGTATGCTCAAAATCTCGAAGGCGATCTTTAGGTCGCTTCTCTCCTCCAGGTCGCTCTGTGTTGTCGTTGTTGCGTTGATGGTTCTTTGTGCTCTGCCCGTCTTCAGGAGCGCGGCTGGCATCGACGGGCGGGTCGAATACCTCGAGTCGGGAATAACCCGTGTTGAGCAGGAATTGTCAGCATCCTATGCGGATGCGCTTGTGAATGCGGGGGAGGACGGTGTCTATACCTCTTCATCAAGCATGCCCGCGCTTCTGTACCCTCTTGCCGCGGGACGTCTTATCTTGGCACCGCTCTCTCCCCTACTTCCGTTTCTGCAGATATCGGATGGAGAGTACACCTATTATGACGGATCGAAGGAGTACTTGCTATGGGTCGCAACGGCCGTTGCCGTCTCGTTCCTTGCCGCGCGTCTTAACAAACGTGAAAAGCTCATCATCCAGGCACCGATGGGCGAGCTGGGTAGACTTGTTGCATCGAGCGTATGGGCGAGTGTTTTTGCAATGCTTGCCGTCCTCGCCATCAATCTTCCAGGGATAATCGCCGCGCTTGTGAAGAATGGCCCGGGCTCGCCGTTCTATCCGATAGGCTACATTCAATATGCGACTCCGGTTATCAAGCCGGCTTGGCTGGTGTTCGCGCAGACGGCCATCTTGCAATTCTTGGTGGCAGCGTTCATCTCGCTTGTCGTTCACCTTGCCGTGAAGATTGCCAATAACCCTACGCTTGGAATCGTGTTCGTATGTGCCCTGATGGGGGTGACGATGGTTCCCGGGTATTACGGAAGATCCATCGCTTTACGTGAGTTCGCCCTGTTGAATCCCCTTACGTATGCGAACACTGAGTTGACCGTCGGCGCCTATAGCCCGTACCCGACAACGCAGATAGTGAATCTGCCTGGACTTTGCTTCGAGCGTGGCGCGATTGCCCTCGTATGCGCAATCGGGATCGAGGTGCTGGCAATTAGCCTGCTTTGCGTTGCTGGAAAGAGCGGCTGCGCGTGCCCGATATCCCCGATTTGTCTTGAGAGAGGTTCCTTCACTGCATCGAGAACGGCAACTCGTTCGAGCGCTTGTGCCTCCGCCGTTGCATACGTAAGAACGATGGGGAAACTGCTCCTGCGTTCTCCTACCCTCGCCGTATGCGCGATTGCAATGTCGACGACGATGCTGGCCCCGGCTCTGGTCGAGATGTTTCCTGACGCTGATAACGTTTCCGCTGTTCGGTATAGGGATGGGGAGCTCCGTTCAATAGATCGGTATTTAGAGCAGAACGCTGCGAATATGGACGTCGAGGGCAAAGCGGCCCTGGAAGACATGCGGGATGCTCTTTCGGGTTTCGTGTACGCGCCTATGCCTGCGGAGGGGTTTCGAAGCCTTGCGACGTACGAGCGCGCTCGAGGTGAGCTGGGCGCGGCAGATGCGACTCTCCTGCAATCGATCGGAATCGAGCCGGAGACTCCTTCTCGTGCGGAGGCGCGCGCCCTTCTGCTTGAGTCGATCGCGAGCTTGCCGGACCCCAAGGTTTACGAGTTAAGTACGAAGATGCCCCCATTAATCCTCCTTTCGTATCTCCAGGCAGCGCTTCCCTCCTTATTTTTGCTGTTGCCCGTGGTTGTCACATCGCTCGCGTGCACCCACCTGCAGTGTCGTTCCCTTCTGGTTCTCCAGATCCCCGCAACAGCGCATGTGCGTTTTCTGACGGCTGTTGCGCTGTCTCTCCTGCTTGGCTTGGCGCTGCTTTTGGTGTCGATGGTTCCCGCTGCGGTTGTGTCCTTGATTAAGAACGGTGCGGGTGGATCGGAGTATCCCGTCGCTCTCATTCGGGCGGGAGCTTCGACAACGTCCATGGTGGGGGAGGCGGTGTTGTGCAGTATTCCGTTGCTGGTCATGGCATACGGCGTGATTTCCGTCGTCGCTGCGTTGACAGCAGCGATTAGCCGCAACCCCGTTGTCACCGGAATGGTTTGCGCGGTTCTCTTGGTGTTGGGTTCGTTGAGCGCTCATGTTGAAAGCGCGGGCATGGGCGTCGCGCTGCTGGCTCCATTCGCCTCGTTTGATCCCGCTTCCCAGGTGGGGACGATTGGGTTCCTTGGGCGAGGGACGAACGCGATGCCTTTTGGAGAGGTCGTCGGCGCATCGGGCGCTCTGCTGGTGGTTTTGGGCGCCGTATCTCCGTTGATGGTGCGCCTGAGTGTTCCAAAGATCGAAAGGGGATGATCTCGATGATTGGCCTTCAAACGCTGACGATCTCTTATGGAAAGAAGGTGCTCGTAGATTCGGTGGACGCTGAGTTTGCCCCGGGTACGGTCTACGGTCTCGTCGTTCCGAACGGGCATGGAAAGACGACGTTGCTGCGTGCGATGGCAGGTTTGCCGGGTCCTCGCGTGGACGGGAGCATCGTTCTGGATGAGGTGCAGGGTACGGGTGCGAGAGAGGTCCGTTCTATGATCTTCTATGCACCTGGTGAGGGGACGCTGCTGTATCCCGGATTGCGTGCGGAAGATCACCTCAAGATGGTTTGCGATATGTGGCCGCATGCTCGCGATATCGAAGAGATAGTGGAACAAACGCAGATAGGCGAGTTCGCGAAGATGAGGATCCGCACTCTGAGCCAGGGCATGAAGCAGCAGCTTACCCTGGCGATTGCGTATGCGACGGGCGCGCGGTACCTTCTATTAGATGAGCCCATGAACGCGCTCGACCCCAGCAGGGTGGACTTGCATTCCGAGATTCTCAGGAAGCTGGCCGATTCTGGTACGTGCATCATCATGTCATCCCACATCTTGGATTCGGTCGATAGGCTGTGCGATGAGATTCTGTTTTTGAAGGATGGGAGGCTCATTAGAAGCATTCCGCAAGATGATGCTGCGCCGAAGTCTCCTGGATCCCATTTCGCAAAGCCTGCCGGACGCGCCGAGGGTGCGCTAAGCACGTATCGGCGACTCTACGAAAAGGGCTGGTAGAAATGCAAGTTAAAAATCTATGTGGTCAATATAATACCGTTAAACCCGCATATCGATACCGCTCAGCCATTCGCCTCGCCCCCGTCGCACGTATCTTCATCCGGTCTGTTACTTTTAATCTAACGATTCTTTGAGGAACGTAGGTGCTTCCAAATGTACTGTCGACTTCTTCTCAAACTGATCCTAAGAGACAAGGCCGCATGGATTTGTACGCTCGTTCTCGCTGCAGCCTTTTCCGTCCCCATTGCGTTCAATTCACCCATCTACGGGCCCTTCTTTATGAAGCAGGGCATGCAGAGCTTTGTCGACGCATTCAATACGCGCGCACCCCAGGCCAACGGCACAGACCTATCGCCAGAGCAGCAAGCTGACGCGGAGCTTGCAAGATACGCGAACGCCGCCCTTGCCGCTCAAACCGACGCCGCCTTTCTCGATTCTGCCGAGAGCTACTACGCGCTCATGGGCGAAGGCTTCCAATCCGGGTCCATCGTGGGAGACCAAGAGACCAATGACGCAGACCTCGCGTATTGCCGTGCCCTGAGCAGCTCCGGCATCACGGATACCCCAGCCTCCGCAAACGACCTGCCATTCCTTTCCTTCCTGCCTTACGCCATTGCCACGGCGCCGTCTTTCCTTCCCTTCATCCCCTTCCTTCTCTCGTCGATACTCGTGCTCGGCGCCACAAGGCCCGGGACCCTGGCGGCAAAGGCGCCCGCGCCCAAATTCCGGCGCCTTATCCAGATCGTGTTTTCGATAATCGTCGCGGGGACCGCGATGCTCCTCGCCGGCCTCGCACCCGGGGGCATTTACGCCTTGGTCCTAAACGGCTTCGGGCAAATTGGGTACCCGATCGCCTTCTTCCATGACGGCGCGCTTACCACCACGACTGCGGGAAACGTCTTCACGACCCTGCTTCTCGCGCTGCTTGCGGGCGGAACCTTGATATCCGTTTGCTCCGCCGTCCTATCGACCGCAACGAGGCGCGTCTTCGCAGGCCCCCTTACCTCCGCGCTGCTTGTCGCGGCCCCGGCATTCCCGTTGCTGTCCGATTCGGCGCTGGAGCATAACGCCGCGCTCAATCTCCTGCCGCTGGCCGTATTCTCGCCTATCGAGGCAACGGGTTACGTAGGATGCTTCCCAACAGAATTCATTGACTCCGGTTCAAGCGGTGCATCGATGCTTGCCGTGGCCCTGATATACGTCGCGGTCTTTTTTGCGGTCGGCGCCGTCGTGGCACGTTCGCCCAAACAGTCTGGACCCGCGAAAAAGCACCATGGGATCGAGCTTCTGGACGTGAGCGTGGGATACGGAAGCACGACGATACTTTCAATCGGATCGCTTTTCTTGAGCCCGGGAACGGCGGCGGGCCTCATTGCTCCCAACGGCTCGGGGAAAACCACCTTTCTTGAAGCGCTGTCGGGCCAATTTCCCACCCGTATCCGCTCGGGAAGCCTGGTGGCAGACGGAATCAGCCAACGTCAATCAGCCGAATTTGCAGAACTCGTCTACCTGAGCTCTTCGGGCGGCACGGATCTCTACCCCACGCTATCGGCCATCGAGCACCTTGCTTTCGTTAGGGAGGCGTGGAAATCGGCCGCCGACATCGACTCGCTCTGCAACTCCCTCGGAATCTCCCCATATCTCGACAAGCCGACCCGTAAACTCTCGACAGGAATGAAGCAGCAGGTAAAGCTTGCCATGGCGATAGCGACCGATTGCCCGTACCTTATCCTCGATGAACCGCTGAACGGCCTCGATCCGGGAAAACGGAAAACCTCCTGCGACGCGATGCGCAGCGAAGTGGCGCGGGGACGAAGCGTGCTCATTTCAAGCCATCTACTCGACGACCTGGCAGACCTTACCAACTCGTTCTACTTCATCGAAGCCGGCACGCTCGTGGAAAAGATCAAGTCGTCCTCGCAGACGCTCAAGCAGGAATACCTCGATACATACGAGAGATGAATGTGGGGGAGTGTTCGGATGAAGTTGATATTTAAGGTCCAGCTCGTGTCGTTCCGAAAAGACCGTGAACCTTTTGTGGGACACGCGGCGCCGTGGTACCATAGCCGAGTTTGTTGTCTTGGTCGGAAACCAAGACGCCTTATGCGCTGATCGGTAACCAGCGCCTGACCAATAAGGAGTCCTACCATGAAGCAGGGTATCCATCCCCAGTATGTCGAGTGCACGGTGACGTGCTCCTGCGGCAACACCTTCAAGACGCACGCTACCGTGTCCGAGATGAAGGTTGAGCTTTGCAACGAGTGCCACCCGTTCTACACCGGCCAGCAGAAGTTCGTCGACACCGGTGGACGCGTCCAGCGCTTCGCCGACAAGTTCGGTGGCGCCGCTGCCGCCCAGCTCAAGAAGGCTGAGGAGGCCAAGGCTGCCAAGGCCGCCAAGGCTGCTGAGGCCGAGGCCGCTCGCAAGGCCGCCGCTGAGGCTAAGGCTGCCGAGAAGGCTAAGCGTGCCGCTAAGTTCGCCGAGGAGGCTGCCAAGCAGGCCGCCGAGGCTCCCGCAGAGGCTCCCGTCGAGGAGGCCGCTGCCGAGGCCGAGACCACCGAGGCTGCTGAGTAAATAGCTCGCCGCGGAATCACTCGCATTCATGGCATGAGGGCCGTGCATCCATTTGGGTGCGCGGCCCTTTTCTTTTTATTGGTGCAAGCTAACCTGTCCCCGTGGCACCAAATGGCAGAGAGACGGCGTTTGCTCAGATAAAACCTGCCAAAATAAACCCGTTCCATTGCGGCAGGTTGGTCATAGTTATTACGTGGCGGTCGAGGTCGACCGTATAGGCCGCGCCTTGTTTGGCTAAAGTACAATCATCTGTGTTTAACTCGCCCGCAGCTGCACGGCGTGGGCGATGGCCAAAAAGGAAAACCACATGGGATTCATGTCAAAGCTGCTGTCCTTTGGATCCGATAAGGACCTTAAGCGCTACTACAAGATCGTCGACCAGATCAACGGTCTTGAGCCCCAGTTTGAGAAGATGACCGAGGAGGAGCTCCGCGCCCAGACCGATAAGTTCCGTGAGCGCTACGCCAACGGCGAGTCGCTCGACGATATGCTCCCCGAGGCCTTTGCCACCGTGCGCGAGGCTTCCAAGCGCACCATGGGCATGCGCCACTTTGATGTGCAGCTCATCGGCGCCATGGCGCTTCACGAGGGCCATATCGCCGAGATGAAGACCGGCGAAGGCAAGACCCTTGTCTCCACCTTGGCCGGCTACCTCAACGCTATCGCCGGCAAGGGCGTGCATGTCGTTACCGTCAACGATTACCTGGCAAAGCGCGACTCCGAGTGGATGGGCCGCATCTATAAGTACCTGGGGATGACCGTCGGTCTGCTCCAGAACAATATGCCGCTCGAGCTCAAGCGTCCGGCCTACCAGGCAGACGTCACCTACGGCACCAACTCCGAGTTCGGCTTCGATTACCTGCGCGACAACATGGTCACCCGCCCCGAGCAGCGCGTGCAGCGTGGCCACCATTACGCCATCGTCGACGAGGTCGACTCCATCCTGATCGACGAGGCGCGTACCCCGCTCATCATCTCGGGTGCCGGCACCAAGTCCGCCAGCACCTACAAGGACTTCGCGCGTGCCGTGCGTGGCCTTGAGCGCGGCGAGGACGTCTCGCACGACATGCTCACCGCCACCGAGGACGTTGAGCCCACGGGCGACTTCGTCATGGACGAGGCCAAGCACACCATCGCCGCCACCGAGCGCGGTCTTAAGAAGATCGAGCGCCGCTTGGGGATCGAGGACATCTATGCCGACCTCTCGGGCCAGCTGGTCAACCACCTGCAGCAGGCGCTGAAGGCCCAGTACATGTTCCACCGCGATAAGCAGTACGTGGTCACCAACGGCGAGGTCAAGATCGTCGACGAGTTCACCGGCCGCATTATGGAAGGCCGCCGCTACTCCGAGGGTCTGCACCAGGCCATCGAGGCCAAAGAAGGCGTGCTCGTGCGCGAGGAGAACCAGACGCTGGCCACCATCACCCTGCAGAACTACTTCCGTCTCTATGACAAGCTCTCCGGCATGACCGGTACGGCACTCACCGAGGACGCCGAGTTCCGCGAGATTTACAAGCTGCCCGTCGAGGTCATCCCCTCCAACAAGCCCGTGCAGCGTGTTGACCACGAGGACCTGGTGTACCGCACCATCCAGGCCAAGTACAACGCCGTCGCCGACGATGTCGAGCAGCGTCACGCCAAGGGTCAGCCGGTCCTGGTGGGCACCGTCTCCATCGAGAGCTCCGAGAAGCTGTCGGCCGCCCTTACCAAGCGCGGCATCGCGCACGAGGTCCTCAACGCCAAGCACCATGAGCGCGAGGCTCATATCGTTGCCCAGGCCGGACGCTACGGCGCCGTGACCATCGCTACCAACATGGCCGGTCGTGGTACCGATATCAAGCTGTCCAAGGACGTGAAAGACGCAGGCGGTTTGGCTATCATCGGTACGGAACGCCATGAGAGCCGTCGTGTAGAC
>USCJ01000013.1 GCA_900553215.1 uncultured Collinsella sp. | reverse complement strand
AAAACCAGATCGCTGTCAGCACCTCAATGTTCATCAACGAGCGTCTGGGCGCAGCTTTGCCGCGGCACGCGAGAAACTTCCCAGCTCCGCGGCGGCCGAAATAGCGTCAAGTCGTCGATCGTACACGTCAATCTCCCGTTTTCGCACGCGCGGGCCCACAGCGCCGCAGGGGGTCGTTTTCGCAGGTCACACGCTCAATTGAGAACAAACCTCAATGCACAGTGTAAACCTACGGTTAACGCCATTCTAACAAATATGCAATTCACCTGCGCGAACGCTAAGCATACGATAACCAGCGAAAACCACGTGGGTCGGTTAATGGGAGCGACCCACTGGGAGGCACAAGAAGGGAAGTTCCTATGAGCAATTGGCTTAAGCTCGAGGGCGATGTCTGCGCCGTGACCGGCGCACTCGGCGGTATGGGCGTCGAGATTTGCCGCGAGTTCGCCCGCAACGGCGCCAACGTCGTCCTGCTCGATCTGGACGAGGAAAAGGTCAAGGCCGCAGCTGCCGACCTCGCCGCCGAGTTTGGCATCCACGCCGAGGGTTACAAGATGAACGCCACCGACGAGGCCGAGGTTCAGGCCGCCGTCGACGCCACCATCGCCAACTTCGGCCGCGTCGACGTCCTCGTCAACACCGCCGGCATCCTGCGCTTCGCCGCTATGGAGGACCTGCCGCTGAGCGACTGGGAGCAGGTACTCAACGTCAACCTCACCGGCTACTTCATCACCTCGCAGCGCTTTGGTCGCGAGATGATCAAGGCCGGCCAGGGCCGCCTGGTGCACATCTCGACCGTCGCCAGCCACTCCCCCGAGACGTTCTCGGGCGTGTACAGCTCCACCAAGGCCGGCGTCAACATGATGTCCAAGATGCTGGCAGCCGAGTGGGGCCCTTACGGCGTGCGCTCCAACTGCGTCGAGCCCTGCTTTGTTAAGACCCCCATGTCGGCGAGCTTTTACGCCGACCCCGAGGTCGAGAAGAGCCGCAGCCGCCTCATCGCCACGCGCCGCATCGGCGAGGTCAGCGATATCGCCAACGCCGTCATGTTCCTGGCGTCCAAGCGCTCGGACTTTACCACCGGCGACGCCATCAAGGTCGATGGCGGCTTCTCCAACATGATGGGCGACCTCACCGCCAAGCCCGGCGGCCGCCGCGCCTTTGCCGACAACTACCTTAAGAACAAGGGTGTCGAGCTTTGGTCCGACGAGTCCGGCGTCGCAAAGCCGACTGACCAGTAAAGCAGCCCGACAGGGAGAACCCGCGGACACGCCTGTTCCTCCCCCGTATCGATTAGAAAGAGTCCAATGGCTTCCACCAACTCCAATAAGGGTCGCGCCGCCGTGCTTTCCGCCGCGTGCGTCACCATGTTCTTCATCAGCTCCATCGCGCTGTATTCCGTCGTGAGCAAGAACCTGCTCGCCGTCTACCCCGAGTGGTCCAGCGCCCTCACCTGGGCTTTCCCGGTCTTTCAGACCATCATGGCCGTGACGGGCATCTTCGCCGGCCGCATCTCCGATAAGATCGGCCCGCGCAACGTCGTGATCGCCGCCGCCGTGTGCTACGGCCTGGGCTGGTTCATGTCCGGCACCGTCACCGAGCCGTGGCAGTTCTACCTGTGGTTCTCGCTCGTCGCCGCCATTGGCAACGGCCTGGGCTACAACCCTGCGCTCACCACCGGCCAAAAGTGGTTCATCGACAAGAAGGGCCTCGCCTCCGGCATCACCCTTGCCGCCTCCACCGCCGGCCCCGCCGTGCTGTCCCCGGTGCTCGCCTCGCTGCTCATCCCGAGTCTCGGCATCTTTGGCGCCCTCAAGGCACTCGGCGTCATCTTCTTTGTAATGATCGCCGCCTCCGCCCTGTTCCTGAAGGCCCCCGAGGCCGGCTGGCTGCCCGAGGGCTTCGAGGCCCCCAAGGGCGGGGCGCACGCCGGCACCTTCGGCGACCTCACCCCAGGCGAGATGGTCAAGACCCCGCGCTTCTGGGTCCTCATCGTCACCTTCGCCTTTGCCGCCACCGCGGGCACCCTGCTCGTGGGCAAGGTTGCCTCCATCGCCGCCGTCCAGCTCTTCGCCGACCCCACGAGCGCCGCGGCCGTCGCCCTCGGCGGCGTGGTCGTCTCCGTCAACACCTGCGCCAACCTGGTTGGCCGTCTATCCTTTGGCCAGATCATCGACAAGCTCGGCGCCTATAAGTCGCTGCTCATCAGCCTTGTCGTCACCATCGTCGCACTCGTCATCATGTCGATGAGCTTTACGCAGAGCATGTTCTTTGTGGCACTCGCCCTGCTCGGCTTTAGCTTTGGCGCTCTGCTCGTCATCTACCCGCCGCTCACCGGTGGCGCCTTTGGCACCAGCAACATCGGCGTCAACTACGGCATCATGTTCTTGGGCTACGCTGCTTCTACCTGGATCAGCCAGCCCATCACCGCCGTGCTGTATCACGCCGAGGCCGGCAGCGCCGCCTACCAGCAGTCCTTCTACGGCGCCATCGTGATCGCCGCCATCGCCGTCGTGCTCACCGTCTACATGATGGTCTCCGACAGCAAGAAGAAGTCCGCCTAGTTATACCGATGTGACAAAGGGGCTGTCCCTTTGTCACATTCCAAGCCACCAGCATTAAGGAGTCGAAATGTCTGAGCTCAACCCCGTCCGCATTGCCGTCATCGGCGCCGGCGCCATGGGCCGCAACCACATCCGCTTTGTCACCGAGGAGCCCGAGGCCGAACTCGTCGCCATCGCCGCCGCCTTTGAGGGCGCCCGCGCCACGGCCGAGGCCGCCGGCGTGCCGTTCTTTACCGATCCTGCCCAGATGATGGACGAGGTCAAGCCCGAGGCCGTCATCATCGCCACCCCCAACGACCTGCACCTGGGCGTTGCCCGCGAGGCCATCAAGCGCAACATCGTGCCGCTGGTCGAAAAGCCGATCTCCAACGATCTTGAGGATGCCCAGGCCTTCGCCGCCGAGGCCGAGACCGCCGGCGTGCCCGTGCTCGTGGGTCAGCACCGTCGCCACAACCCGTTTGTGAACAAGGCCAAGGAAATCATCGAGTCTGGCGAGCTGGGCAAGCTCACCGTGTCGAGCTTCCACTACATGATCTATAAGAATGACGAGTACTTCGATGTCGAGTGGCGCCGCAAGAAGGGTGCCGGCCCGATCCTGGTTAACCTGGTGCACGACGTCGACCTGCTCCGCTATCTGCTGGGTGAGCCCGTTGCCGTCCAGGGTATGCAGTCCAGTGCCGCCCGCGGTTTTGAGACCGAGGACTCCGCCGTGGTCAACGTCCGTTTTGCCGATGGCGCGCTCGCAAGTATGACCATCTCCGATGCCACCGCCAGCCCCTGGAACTGGGAGGCCACCGCTCGCGAGGACCCGCAGTACCGCCCCTTCGACGCCGATGCCTACTTTATTGGCGGTACCAAGGGCGCCCTGTCGCTGCCCCGCCTGCACCAGTTCTCCTACGACGGCGCCTCCAACTGGCACAAGCCGCTGCAGATGGAGATTCCGGCCGTCGACCCGGCGCTGCCGCACAAGATGCAGCTCAAGCACTTTGTGAAGGTCGTCCGCCGCGAGGTCGAGCCCGTCGTAACCCCCGCCGACAACGTCAAGACGCTCACGCTTCTCAACGCCATCAAGGAGGCCGCCGAGACCGGCCAGCTCGTCGAGCTGTAGCACCTTAGGACAGGCCGCGGCAGAAACCCCATGCCCAAGGGCGGACCGTGACGGGAACTCTATGCCGAGTCCCTCGGCCCGTCACAAATAAGCCCCTCTTCTTTGCCCCGCGAGCAGCTTCCTGCCCGCGGGGCATTTTGCTACGTTGCCAATGATTTTTCTGGGACGGGGGACTTTTTGCACCTTAGCTTGATTCGTTCGCCACGAAATGTGCCTATCTACTACGTTTAACCAATCACCCTCATCCATACAGAATTTCGCGAAATAAAAACCGCAGGTAAACGGCTTGCGCATTTTCGGAAAACCGGGGGATGGTCGACCCACACGGTTCAAACGTAGTAGATAGGCCGCTTTCGTGGTTCCGCGCCAAAACAGTCTTTTTTGGGCGAAGTGGCAGGTGGTATCCTTGGTAGCTCTGTGCTGCAAACGCACCTTAAACGCAAGGAGTCCCATGGATCTTATCGCCCAGCTCGCCCGCGAGCTCAACCTTAAGGCCGCCAACGTCGAGGCGGCCGTCAAGCTCATCGACGAGGGAAACACCATTCCCTTTATCTCGCGCTACCGCAAGGAAGCCACGGGCGGCATGGACGATGTCGCCCTGCGCGCCCTCGACGAGCGCCTGTCCTACCTGCGTAATCTTGAGCAGCGCAAAGAGGACGTCATTCTGCTCATCGGCGCCCAGGGCAAGCTCACGCCCGAGCTCGAGCAACAGATTCGCGAGGCCACGCAGCTCCAGCGCGTCGAGGACCTCTACAAGCCCTACCGCAAAAAGCGCATGACCCGCGCGCAGAAGGCACGCGAGGCCGGCCTGGAGCCGCTCGCCAACATGATCATCATGCAGGCCTCGGCCAAGGGCAGCGCGCTCGACGCCGCCGCGGACTACGTCAACGAGGAGGCCGGCTTCGACACGCCCGAAAAGGCGCTCGCCGGCGCCGCCGACATCGTGGCCGAGACGGTGGCCGAAGATCCCGAGAACGTCGCCGACCTGCGCGCCTTTACGCAAAACACCGCCGACATCGTCGTCGAGGCCACCGACCCCGCCGAGAAGACCCCCTACGAGCCGTACTACAGCTATGATGAGCCGCTGCGCCGTATACCCAACCACCGCGTGCTGGCTATCGACCGCGGTGAGCGCGAGGGCAAGCTCCGCGTGCGCGTGAACGTCGACGGCGCTGCCGCTACGGCACGCCTCGGCAGCCGCTGGCCCCGTCGCCAGGGCGTGTTTGCTCCCGTCTTTGACGCCGCCATCGCCGATGGCTACAAGCGCCTCATGGCCCCCTCGCTGGAGCGCGAGGCCCGCGCCAAACTCACCGTTCGTGCCCAGACCGAGGCCATCAACGTCTTTGCCAAGAATCTCGAGGGCTTGCTCTCGACGCGCCCCGTGCGCGGCGCCCGCGTGCTCGCGCTCGATCCGGGCTACCGCACCGGCTGCAAGGTCGCCGTCATGGACGAGACCGGCAAGCTACTCGACCACGGCGTGGTCTATCCCACCAAGCCGCGCCACGACGTCGCCGGCACCAAGCGCGAGCTCGCCCGCCTCGTCAAGAAGGACAGCGTCAACACCATCGTCATCGGCAACGGCACCGCCAGCCGCGAGACCGAGGAAGTCGTCTCAGAGTTCATTGCCGAGCAGGCGCCTGGGCTGCGATACACCATCGTCAACGAGGCCGGCGCGTCGGTGTACTCCGCCTCCGAGCTCGCGAGCCAGGAGTATCCCGATCTGGATGTCACCGTGCGCGGCGCCATGAGCTTGGGTCGTCGCCTGCAGGACCCGCTGGCAGAGCTCGTCAAGATTCCGCCCCAGTCTATCGGCGTTGGCCAGTACCAGCACGACCTTGACCAGGCCGAGCTCTCGCGCACCCTGGGCCACGTGGTGGAGGACGTCGTCAACCGCGTGGGCGTCGATGTAAACACCGCAAGCGCGAGCCTGCTGGGCTACGTGTCGGGCATTACGCCAAGCGTGGCCAAAAACATCGTGGCCTACCGCGAGGAAAACGGCGCCTTTACCGATCGCCGCCAGCTTAAGAAGGTCCCCAAGCTGGGACCCAAGGCGTATCTCAACGCCGCGGGCTTTTTGCGCATCAGCGGCGGCAAGAACCCGCTCGACGCGACAAGCGTCCACCCCGAAAGCTACGAGGTGGCCACGTCCGTCCTGGAACGCGCCGGCGTTGCGGCAAGCGAGCTCAGCCGCGGCGGCGTGCCCGACATCGAGCGCCGTCTGGGCAGCATCTCGGCGCTGGCAAGCAACCTAGACTGCGGCACCCTCACGCTCATCGACATTGTCAACGAGCTCAAGAAGCCCGGCCGCGACCCGCGCGACGACGCGCCCGAGGTAGTCTTTAGCCGCTCGGCGCTTTCGATCGACGACCTGGAGCCCGGCATGGAACTCAAGGGCACGGTGCGCAACGTCGTCGACTTTGGCGCCTTCGTCGACGTGGGCGTGCACCAGGACGGCCTCGTGCACATCTCCAAGCTGGCCAACCGCTTCGTCAAGCACCCCAGCGACGTGGTGCGCGTCGGTGACACGGTCAAGGTGTGGGTCGAAAAGGTCGATCGCGACCGCAAGAAGATCTCCCTCACCATGGTGCAGGGGAAGTAAACCGCCAAAGCAAGGGTACCCCCTGTAGCAGCGTGCAAAATCGCGAGTATTCTGCAATTTCCGCCGTTCCGTATGCCCCTCAGAGACGAAAAAGCAAGAAACAGCCCCCGTTTTAGCGTCATCAGAGCCAAAACGGGGGCTGTTCCATGCTTCACCCAGCTGGTAAAAGCCTTTACCTTGCTGAATACTCTCAATTTTGCACGGCGCAGGCGGGGGTACCTTTGTCCACGGCAGGATATGGAAGCCTATCACCAACCTACCGGCAAGTTCGTGTCGGCAGCCCCGGCCTTTCCTTTGCCTAGCGCGACCCTCGCGAAGCGCGTGAGCGATAGGGAAAGGAAAGGCCGGGGCGAACAACCCGCGATGTAGTCAGCGTTCGCGTTACGGCAGGATATGGAAGCCCAAAGCGGCGATATCCTTGGCAAAGCCGCGCACGGTATCGAGCGAGACCTCGTACGGGTCACGGCCGATGTTCTTGCGCTTGGCCAGGATGCCGTTGGGCACCGTGATAATCTGGCAACCGCAGGCTTCTGCCTGGTAAATGTTGATGAGCTCGCGCGTGGACGCCCAGAGGACCTCGCAGTTTGGCTTGACGGTGGCCTTCTTGACCGACTCCGTCATAAACGGAATGGGATCAACACCAGTGTCGGCGATACGGCCGGCAAAGAGCGAGATGATGGACGGCGTCTCGGCGTCAACGGCCTCGACCATCTCGTCGACCTGCGCAGGCGTAAAGATGGTGGTGACGTTGACCTTGATGCCGTCGGCGGAAAGCTTGCGCACCAGCTCGGCGGTGGACTCACCCTTGGTGGTCACACACGGAATCTTGACATAGACGTTCTCAGCCCAGGTAGCGATCTCGCGCGCCTCGACCTCCATGGTCTCGACGTCGTCGGCAAAGACCTCAAACGACACGGACACATCGGTGATATGGGCCAGGACCTCCTTGGCAAAAGCGCGGTAATCCGTCACGCCGCCCTTCTTCATAAGGGACGGGTTGGTCGTGAAACCCTGAACGTTGCCGTTCTCGTACATGTCGAGCATGCCCTCGAGGTTTGCACCGTCAGCGAACACCTTGATTGCCATCTGCCTGATTCCTTTCGCTTGCACAAGGCCGGTAAACTGCTAAACACTTTACCTACGTTTATCAAGGCGTGAGCTGCGGTTTTTTATCTTCTCGGCGAACGGTATAAACACCTCAGTGTTTGGATTGATAAATCGATTGAGCATGCAAAAGCAAAGAGTCGCAGTTTGAGCAAACGTCAGAAGGCGAGATTCATTAGATGAGGCCGAAATGTTGCATCGCGGTGACGGTGCCGTCGTGTGCGACGTCGTCGGTCACGTAGTCGGCGACCGCCTTGACCTCGGGCATGGCGTTGCCCATGGCGACAGCCGTCTCGACGGCAGCGAGCATGCCCAGGTCGTTGCCCGAATCGCCAAAGCCAAAGGTGCGCGCACTTCCCTCGCGGCCCAGATACTCCAGCGCTCGCGCCACGCCCACGCCCTTGTCGATGCCTTTGGGGCTCAGCTCGCGATTCTGGCCACCGGTGTTGCACAGCTCAAACTCGCGATCGATAAAGCCATCATCTTTGCCTACGCAAGCCAAACTGGGCACATTGAGGCACACCTTGCCTACGCGCAGACGGCCGTCGACGCGCATTTCCTCGGCGCTGTGCACCACAGAAGTGCCGATCAGAGACGACTGCTCAACACCCGCGGGTTCCAGGGCAAAAGTAGCCACGTTGGTCTCGAAAAAGGCCTCAATCCCTGCCGCGGCCATACGGCGTGCAAGCTCCGCGATAACGTCCTCGTCAAAGCAGTCCTCATGCACCACGCGGCCCTCGACCTCGAGCGTGGCGCCCGCCATGGCAACGATACCCGCCGGGTTCAGTGCGCGCAAGCCATCGGCAATCAGCCACAAGGGGCGACCCGTGCAGATAAACGCCTTGTGCCCCGCATCGCGCAGGCGATGAAACGCCTCGACGACCGCCCGCGAGGGACGCACCGCCGAAAAGTCCTTATCGGTCATGTTATCGGGATCGAACGACGTCAGCGTGCCGTCCACGTCAAAAAACAGTACGGCGGAATCGGGGCACGCATCAATCATATGGGTTCCTTTCGAGGGCGATGGCAAACGAAGCATCCATCATATAATGGAGCGACGCAACCAGAGAGGTCACCCATGGAATTTTACGCAAGCTGCCCCGAGGGCTTTGAGTCCGCACTCGCCGATGAGCTTAAACGCCTCGGGCTTTCGCATGTCCGCCGCCTGAAAGGCCGCGCTACATTTGAGGGCGAGCTCGAAGAAGGCTACCGCGCCTGTCTGTGGTCGCGCCTGGCCAGCCGCGTGTTTGTGGTGCTTGGGCGCTTTGAGGCGCAGGATGCCGACGAGCTGTACGACAGCGTTTACGACATCGCCTGGGAGACCATCATCCGCCCGGGCGCCACCATCGCCATCACCGCCCGCGGCGTGACCGAACAGCTGCGCAACACGCGCTTCTCGGCCCTGCGCGCCAAGGACGCATTGTGCGACCGCCTGGCCGAGACCACGGGCCGTCGCGCAGACGTCGATGCCGCCGACCCCGATGTTCACCTACTGCTTTCGCTGCGTCAACGCCGCGCGAGCATTAGCCTGGACCTTTCGGGTGACCCGCTGTTCAAACGTCTGCCGCCCGCAGCGACCCGCGCCGGCGAGGGCACTCACGTGCTGCGCCCCGACTACGCCGCCCTGGTGCTGGCGCAGGTCGGCTGGACTGCACTGTGCGAGCGCGAGCTGACGGCCGACGATTACGAGAACGAAGCCTTGCCCACACTGGTCGACGCCTCATGCGCCGGCGGCGGCCTGCTGCTGGAGGCCGTGAACATTCTGACCGACCGCGCCCCGGGCGCCGTACGCGAGCGCTGGGGCTTTGAGGGCTGGCAGCTGCACGACGCCGCTCTGTGGGAACAACTGCTTGCCGAGGCACGCGAGCGCGAGGCGGCAGCGCGCGAGCGGCGCACATCGTGGCCGTAGACATCGACCCCGCCGCCCGCAAGACTGCCGAGCGCATGGTCAAGTGCGCCGGCTACAAGCGTTTTGTCGACTTTTGCGCTGCCAAGTCCGCCACCGTGCTGGACCATGCGGGCGCTGTCGCCGGCGCCGCCGTGGTCGCAGACACCACCGAGACCCCGCTTTCGCTCATGCACGACGCCATGACGCTGGTCGGCGAGCTGCGCCGCGCGCCCGAGCTTACCGCCGCGCCGGTCGCCGCGCTCACCCGCGATGGCCTTATGGCCCGCGCGCTCCATGCCGAGCCCGCGCGCTCCATAGCTGTCATGCCCAATAACGAAGAGGCAACTATTGAGGTTTGGCCCTCGCTCGACCACGCCGCCGCGGCATTTGAAGCTGCGACCGGCGCAGATGCCGAGGAGCAGACCGCAGACGCCGTGGACGAAGCCGCCAACGCCCCCATGCCCGAGCCTGCCGCCATGCTCGACCTGGGCGACGGCAAGCCGCTGCCCGTGCTCATCCCCGAGTCCGAGCAGTTCGCCAACCGCCTGCGCAAGAACGCACGCCTGCGTCGCAAGTGGGCAAAGCGCGAGTGCGTGAGCTGCTACCGCGTCTACGATGCCGACCTACCCGACTACTCCGCCGCCATCGACCTGTACGAGGGCTGCCCGCAGACGCCGGGCCGCTGGCTCGTCATCGCCGAATACGCCGCGCCCAAGACCATCGATCCGGCGCTGGCCCAGGCGCGCATGCTCGACATCTTGGCCATCGCGCCGCGTATCCTGGATGTTCCGGCCGAGCACGTGCACGCCAAGGCCCGCATGCGTTCGCGCGGCGGCTCGCAGTACGGCAAGCAGGGCGCCGGCAAGGGCAGCTCGGGCGAGCGCGCCAATATCGCACGCCGTCGCCTCCCGCTCATCGAAGAGGGCGGCCTTACCTTTGCCGTCAACTTTGACGACTACCTGGACGTGGGCATTTTCTTGGACCACCGCGTCACCCGCAACCTGGTGCGCGAGCACGCCAAGCAGGCGCGTCGCTTCCTCAACCTGTTTGCCTACACCGGCACCGCCACCTGCTACGCGGCCGATGGCGGCGTCGAGGAGACCGTGACGGTCGACCTCTCCAACACCTATCTGGACTGGGCCGAGCGCAACATGCGCCAGAACGGCTTTGTGGGTCCGCAGCATCACTTTGTGCGCGACGACGTGCTCGCCTGGATTCGCGACCAGCGCCAGACGCGCAACCGCTGGGACCTGATCTTTGTCGACCCGCCCACGTTCTCGAACTCGTCCAAGATGGGCCGCCGCACCTGGGATGTCCAGCGCGACCATGTTGAGCTGTTGGCCGGCGTATCGCGCCTGCTCGCACAGGGCGGCCATGCCATCTTTAGCTGCAACCTGCGCGGCTTCCGCCCCGAGACACGCAAGCTCGCACGCGCGGGCGTGGTGCTACAGGACATAACGGCGCAGACCATCCCCGAGGACTTCGCACGCAACCAGAAGGTGCACCATTGCTATATCGTGCGCCGCCTGCCCATCGAGGACGCCATGGCCGAGGTCGGCTTTAGCGCCGAGGAAATTGCCGAGCGAACCGAGGAGCTGCGCAACCCCGAGGCCCGCAAGCCCCGTGCGGCAGTACCCGCGCACGCGCAGGCCGGCAACGGCAAGTCCAACTTTGCCGGCAAACCCTCCCCCGCCGGCAAGCCCAAAAAGAAGAAGTTCTACGCCAGCAAGCCCAAGGGCAAATAATAAAGTTGCGGTGGAATACGGACTGTTTTGCCTGGAATTAGGCAAATTTAGACCGTATTTCACCGCAACTCATATTGGGATGGTGGTTGGCGATCTAGCCTTGGGTGACTAGGCGGTAGCCAATGCCTACATGGGTTTGAATGTAACGCGGATGCGCGGGGTCGGACTCGATCTTCTTACGCAACGTGCCCATAAAGACACGCAGGCTCGCCAGGTCGCTCTTGGTTGCCGTGCCCCAAATCTCGTGCAGGATAAACTGGTGCGTCAGCACCTTGTCGGCGTTGTGCGCCAGCAGGCACAAAAGCTTGTACTCGATCGGCGTCAGATGTAGTTCCTCGCCATCCATCGTGGCGATGCCGGCATCAAAATCGATATGCAGCTCACCGGTATCGAACGAGCCCTCGGAGGCAACGCCGCCCGTCTGCGCATACGAAAGGCGTCTGAGCGTCGTGCGGATGCGCGCGAGCAGCTCCTCGACCGAAAACGGCTTGGTCAGATAGTCGTCGGCGCCGGCATCGAGCGCACGGATCTTGTCCGCATCCTCGCTGCGCGCCGAGACCACGATGATCGGCATGCCCGACCACGTGCGCACCGACTCCACCACCTTGACGCCGTCCATATCGGGCAGGCCCAGATCGAGCAGCACAATGCTCGGCGCCTGCGACGAGGCGGCGGCGATGGCGGCATGGGCGGTCTCCACAGCCATATGGCGCAAGCCGTGCGCCTCGAGCGCGGCGACGATAAGGTTGCGGACGGCGGGGTCGTCCTCAACGACCAAGATGAGCGGTTTTACGGCAGAGTTCGGCACAGCGCTACTCCTTATCAAACGAAACGTCGGCGGCGGGAAGCTCAATCGTAAAGACCGAGCCGTGCGGGTCCGCCGCGGCAACCTCTATGCTACCGCCATGCGCCAGCGCAATGGAGCGGCAGAGCGAAAGACCCAGGCCCACGCTGCGACGGCTGTCGGCAAGACCGTGGTTGGCGGTGTAGAACGACTCAAAGATTCGCTCGCGGTCCTCGGGCGCAATGCCCGGGCCGTCATCAGCCACCGAGCACGCCACGCACCCATCGTCGACGCCAATCGAAATCACGATATGCGAGCCTGCGGGCGTATACGTGATGGCGTTGTTCACCAGGTTCACCACGAGCTGCACCATCAGACGCGCGTCGACGTTAACGAGTGCTGGCTCATCGCTCGCCACCACCTTAAGATCGTGCTCGCGCACGGCCGGATTTACATGGCGCAGCGCCTCCTCGACGATATCGTCCATAAGCTCGAGCGTGGTCGACAGATGCATGCCGCCGCCCTCGAGCTTGGTGATGGCGAGCAGATTCTCGACGGTGGCGTTGAGCCATTGCGCATCCGAGCGAATGGATAGGAGCATGCCGCGGCGCGTCTGGTCGTCGAGCACGGCCGTGCCGGTCGAGCCCTGGTCGAGCAGCACGTCGGCATTACCCGAAATGCTGGTAAGCGGCGTGCGCAAATCGTGCGAGATGGAGCGCAACAAGTTGGCGCGCAGCTGCTCGTTTTTGGCGAGCACTGCTGCCTCCTCGCGGGCCTCCATGGCGCGGGCGCGATCGAGCGCCAGCTCGCCTTCGCTCACGATGGCATCGGCAAGCGTCCGCTCCTCGGGCGTCAGCGCATCGGGCTCGGCGACAATGGCGAGCACCCCCACCACCGAGGCGGGATCGCCCGCGCGCACCATGGTGTCGCCCGAGCGCACGGTCAGGTATATGCCAAAGAACGCCGAGCCGCCATAGGTGGCATCGAGCGGCGTTCCCACATAGGCGGATGCCGAGAGCCGCGGCGGCATCCGCGGCGCCAGCTGGTGCACCGGCGCGGCATCGCCCACGGCCGTGTACGTCGTGCGCGGCAGCAGGTCATCGTCTTCCGGATCGGCGCTATACCACACGACCGGACAGTCCGAAAGACGCGCCAGCTGCGTTGCCATAGCATGCACAATCTGTTGCTGATCGCCGCACCGCTGCAGCATGCGGTTGGTCTCGAGCACCATCTGCGTGCGACGGTCGCTGGCGGCGGCCTGTGCCAAGGCGCGGCGCAGGGCCAGCGCAATCGAGCTCGACACGAGCGAGACCACAAACATAATGAAGAACATGCCGGGATAGACGCGGTCGATGAGCGACAGCGAGTAGCGCGGGTCGACAAACAAATAGTTGTAGAGCGCCACGGCGGCAGCCGAGCTCAGCAGGCAATACAGGCGGCTCCAGGTAAAGAAAGCGCACAGCTGCACGGCGAACACATAGACGATCATGATGCTCGGCGCAAGACCCGGATGGTCGAGCAGCGCACCCGCAATCGTCGCCGCGACCAGCAGCCCCACCGATACGCAGGCGTCATACAGAGGGCCGCGGCGCGTCAGCGTTGTGCGCCGCCACCAAAAGTTCTCGGCAATATCGCCGTCCGCATGGACGTCCATCAGCGCCCCGCCCCTCTCTCAAAAACAAAACCACCACAAAGGGGACAGGCACCTTTGTGGTGGTTTCCCCTTGTGGTGGTTCCAAGTGTATAGCCTTGCAGTCTACGGGCGCTCGTCGGGAGCCAGGCGCTGCATCTTGCTCACGGCCTTAAACTTGGTGAACAGCGGCACGTACTCAAAGCTCACGTTGGAGTTCTCCAGGCCGTACCAGCGCGCGGGGGTGCCGGCAGCGCGGCGGATGATGTACTTGAGCGTGATGGCCGTACGCTCGCTGGGCTCCACGTCGCTTTCGGGTGCCAGCAGCTTGCGGATCATGACGAACTTAAACGTACCGATGTTGCCCGGATCCTTGTAGACCGAGTAGTCATGCGTCTGCGCCGGCAGCTCGCCGCTGGCAGCCAGGTCCTGAACAACCTGGCGCAGGTAGGCATTGACGCGCTGGTTGATCTTATAGCCCAGGTACAGATGCACGCGGAACACGTAGTCGGTGCCGAACGTCTCGACCGAGTAGGCAAAGGTATGCGGCTCGTCCATGGTCTCGACATTCACGAACCACCAGGCGCGAGCGCGCTTGGGGTGCTTGTCCAAAATCGAGTAGACGATATCGCGGTCGATATAGTCGGTGTTGGTGTCCTTGGTCAGGTACACGATGTTGTCGCTCATGAGCTCGTAGCGATCGTCGTCGCGCAGGCGCTTGAGCTGCGGCAGATAGCTGCGCAGCGGCAGCAGCGTAAACTGGCGCTGCTCAACCGCCGTGCCGTTGTACCAGCACACCATGATGCCCATGATGAGCGCGGCCATAAGGATGGTGAAATAGCCGCCGTGGAAAAACTTGGTGAGCGAGCTCACGAAGAAGAAGCCTTCGAGCAAAAGGAAGAAGGCCGCGAAGATCCACGGAGCAACCTTGAGATTGCGCTCCACGTGCAGATAGAAGAAGAGCAGCATTGTCGTGCACATCATAGTCAGGGTAATGGCCAGGCCGTACGCGGCCTCCATGTGCGCCGAGTTCTGGAACAGCAGCACCACGACGACGCAGCCCACGAGCATGACGTTGTTGACCATGGGGATGTAGAGCTGGCCCTTGGTCTCGGCAGGATAGAAGACCTGCATATGCGGCATGAGGTCCAGGCGGCTGGCCTCGGACACCAGCGAGAACGCGCCGGTGATGAGCGCCTGCGAGGCAATGATGGCCGCGACGGTGGAAAGGCCGACGGCAAAGGGACGCAGGCCCGGAGCGAGCATCTGGTAGAAGGGGTTGAGGTCGGCGATGCCCATGAGCTCCGGGTTGCCGGCGTTGTTGATAAGCCACGCGCCCTGGCCCATGTAGGACAGCAGCAGGCAGCACTTAACAAACGGCCAGGTGGCGTAGATGTTGCCGCGGCCCACATGGCCCATGTCGGAATAGAGCGCCTCGGCACCGGTGGTGGCCAGGAAGCAGCTGCCCAAAATCATGATGCCCGCATGGTTGTTGGGGCTCAGCAGAAAAGCGATGCCACGCAACGGGTTGAGGCACAGCAGCACCGCGGGATACTGGTAGACAAAGAACAGGCCCGTGCCGCCCAGGAACAAAAACCACAGCGTCATGATGGGGCCGAAGGCGTGACCGATCTTGGCCGTGCCGATGCGCTGCACCAAGAAGAGCGCGATGATGATGGCAAGCGTGATGGCGACAACGCGACCCTGGTCGTCACCGAGCACGGCGTGGACCGCCGGGATGGTGCGCAGACCCTCGATGGCCGTGGTCACGGTAACGGCAGGCGTCAGGATGCCGTCGGCGAGCAGCGCCGCGCCACCCAGCATGGCGGGGATAATGAGCCACTTGCCGCAACGCTTGACCAGGCTGTACAGGGCAAAGATACCGCCCTCGCCGTGGTTGTCGGCGCGTAGCGAGATCAGCACGTACTTGACGGTCGTCAGCAGCGTGACCGTCCACACGACAAGGGAGAGCGCGCCGAGCACGAACTCCTGCGTGACGCTTCCGATGCCGCCGCTGCCGGCAACGAGCGCGCACAGCTCGCTTCCGATATGCTGAACTACCAGATCAA
>USCJ01000012.1 GCA_900553215.1 uncultured Collinsella sp. | reverse complement strand
AGATAAAACCGACCAAAATAAACCTGTCCCTTTTTGGCGGGTTAGTCCCAGAAGCTGTCTTCTTCGTCCTCGGACTTGGGGCCGCGGTCGACATACATCTTATGGGTGCGCTTCTCCATTACAAAGGCAAGAATCGCAAACAGCAGGATGCCGCCGGCGAAAAGGATGGCAAAACCGGTGCGGGTGCCAAACAAAAAGGAAAAAACTGCGTCCATTGGGTGCCTTCTTGCGTAGTTGAGTTGGGTCGTAAACGCTCATAAGTATATACTTGCCCATACATGTACAAGGTTGCAACCTAAATGGAATGTATATCGCCGGAGGATCTAATGCTTGATATCAAGTTTGTTCGCGAGAACCCCGATGCCATCGATGTCGCCATGGCTAACCGCCAGACGTCTTGGGATCGCGAGAAGTTCTTTGAGCTCGACGACGAGCGTCGTGCCGTCATCACCGAGGTTGAGGAACTTCAAGCCACGCGCAATGCCGAGTCCAAGAAGATCGGCGCCCTGATGAAGGAGGGCAAGAAGGACGAGGCCGAGGCCGCCAAGGAGGCCGTGCGCGCCGTCAACGAGAAGATTGACGGTCTGGCCGAGCGCCGCACCGCCCTCGAGCAGGAGCAGTACGACTTCATGGCTCACCTGCCCAACATTCCTTGCGAGGCCACGCCGTACGGCAAGGACGAGGACGAGAACATCGAGCGCCGTCGTTGGGGCACCCCGCGCGAGTTCGACTTCGACTTTAAGCCGCACTGGGATCTGGGCACCGACCTCGACATCCTTGACTTCGAGCGCGGCAACAAGCTCTCCGGCAGCCGCTTCACCGTTCTCGGTGGCGCCGGCGCCCGTCTTGAGCGCGCCCTCATCAACTTCTTCCTCGATACGCACACCAGCCGTGGTTTTAAGGAGTGGTGGCCGCCCATCGTCGTCAAGCGTCAGACCATGTTCGGCACGGGCCAGCTGCCCAAGTTCGAGGACGACGCCTATCACGTCTCGGGCGACAACTTCCTGATCCCCACCGCCGAGGTCGTGCTCACCAACCTGCACGCCGGTGAGGTCCTCGACGCCGATACCCTGCCGCGCCGCTACACCGCCTTCACCCCCTGCTTCCGCGAGGAGGCCGGCTCCGCTGGTCGCGATACCCGCGGCATCATTCGCCAGCACGAGTTCGACAAGGTCGAGATGGTCAAGTTTGCCAAGCCGGAGGAGTCCGACGAGGAGCTCGAGAGCATGACCGCCGAGGCCGAGTTCCTGCTGCAGCAGCTGGGTCTTCCGTATCGCGTGATTAGCCTGTGCACCGGCGACCTGGGCTTCTCCGCCCGTCAGACCTACGACGTCGAGGTCTGGCTGCCGAGCTACAACGCCTACAAGGAGATCAGCTCCTGCTCCAACTGCGGTGACTTCCAGGCCCGTCGCGCCAACATCAAGTATCGCGACCCCGAGAACTTCAAGGGTTCGCGCTATCTGCACACCCTCAACGGTTCCGGTCTACCGGCTGGCCGTACCATGGCAGCCATTCTGGAGAACTACCAGAACGCTGACGGCACCATCACGATCCCCGAGGTTCTGCGTCCCTACATGGGCGGCCTCGAGAAGATCGAGCCGGTCGCGTAGATTGGCTGCATAAGCGATTTGCTAGGGCACTCCTTTTTGGGGTGCCCTTTTTGTGTGCGGCCATACCATGCCGTGCGGACAGCTCAATAGAAAACACACGAACAACTGTTCTGTATACAGCCATCTACCTGCTATGCTTTTGCTAAATAAGAGCGAGAGAAAGGGGACGCGATGGAGCTGTTTGATGATCGGGTGGTTTTGTTTGAGAGCGACGAGGGCGGGGAGTACCTGCTTGTGACGTGTGAGCCGTCTGGCATGGGTGGCCTGGTGGTTCGACAGACGAGCGAGGGTCCGTTGACCCAATGGTGCTACGAGGAGTCGCCGCATGTGGTTGAGACGTTTGTGGCGCACGAGGGGCTTGTGGCCCTGGAGCATTTCTATGGGGTCCGGACATCTAACCAGGTTGCTCGCATGTTGAGTATCTCGTTTGCCGATTATGATTGTGCCCAGCGGGTGAGATCGCTCCTGAGGGAACTTGATGCTAAGTTTGACGTGATCGAAAAGCCAATCGATCGTACGGGGAACGACGGTATATGCGGAGCAGCATGACAAGACTGCGTTCCACAAAAAAGTTTGAAATTGTGCTTGACTCCAATAAGCTAGAGTGGTTTTATATGTCTTGCGCTGCGGCGTTACCTCAGCTGGATAGAGGGTCTGACTACGAATCAGAACGTCATAGGTTCGAATCCTATACGCCGCACCATTTGAGATTAAAGCTCCCGGCAACGGGGGCTTTTCTTTTACGTAAACACCGCATGGATTCGAACCTCGGTCGAGGCGCGGGCGTAAAGCGGACGATTTCCTGTCGACTCGTGTAAGATTCCGAGTAGATGTCGCGACTTATTCGCGACCACTCCTTCTTCAAGCGACCGATCAGGGTGATACTTCGTGGCAGAGCGTCCGACATACAAGCTCAGGTTTCTCGATCCCAAAAAGCGCTTTCCGGCGATGCCCGAGCAGCCTGCGGGACGCTCATATGGCGTGGTCTGGAAACTCTTTGGCGAGGATCAGCATGAATCTTGCTATGTCGTCGAATTCGTTGGCAAAAGTCATGTGTCGCTTTTGGGCTACGTAAGCGTTTCGGGCGAGGTGTACAAGGTGGACCGCCCCGTTAGCGAGACTCCGCTGCCCAACGATCCCGACATGGAACTGGTCCTTGACGAGTCGGACTCCGGTATTGGTGAGATTGTGGTTCGGGGAGCCAACGGCACAATGCGCGCGTGCGCGCGAACCGTCGGCTCTCCCGAAGGCCCCATGCGCGAGCAGTCCGACCACGAGACATGGAATTCGACCCGCTCCCTTCCTTACGGCGAGTTCATGGCATCGATGTTCCTGCGCTATGTGATATTCGCTGACTCCGAAAATGCCATTGCGAGCACGGCGGACGCCGGCGGACTCGACGAGGGTATGCAAAATGTTATCGACAAGATCAAGCTCGTAAAGTTGCCCGAGCCGGTCGAGGTGTTTTTGGGCTTTAACACGGCACCGCTCCCTGATGCTATCGAGACGCTGCTTTACCGCGTTGACCATGCCGAGAATCCGAGCGGTATCGAGCGCTATGCCGCCGCCCTTATGAGTGAAATTGACTTGCCCCGCTTGCGCACCATCGCCGCTAAGTCCGAGATGAGCCCGGCTCGCATCGATCGCTCAAAGCTTTTCTATCTCAATTTTGATCGCAGCCTGCTGGACCAGGACGAGATTGACATGCTGCTTGCCATCGAGTGCCGTCTTAACCGTCTCTCCGCCATCCTTGAGCACATCGGGGCCGGATTGGTCCCTGCGGCATCCTCGCCGAGCCTTGAGGGCTGCGCGCTCTTTGATGCGTGGCATATCGCCAAGACGACCAACGATGTTCCCCGACTGCTCGATACGGCCTCGAGCGATAACCCGTGGGGCAAACCGGGTACGGTGGCTTGCCAGCCGGGCGGTGAGTGGGATGTGCGTACCCGCTTCGCGCGTATTGTCGAGGCACTTAACGTGGTCACGCGGCTCGACTATACCTATCGGGCAAACGTTGCCGAGGGGATCATGCTCGTTCGGTTTGGGCAGTCTGTCGTTGATGCTATGCCACAACGTGAATACGAAGCTCAAGATGACGCCTGGCGCGAGTTGGACGAGGACACGCGCGCGATCTGGGCCGCGGAGCACGATGCGCGCGTGGCGCTCACGCTTGCGGCAGCGTGTTTTGCCGCGGGCACCTGCATCACGCGCTGCTATGTGCAGATTGCTGCTCCCGACAGTGAGCAGGGCGAGTGCGTTGTCGCAACGTATTTCTTTGGGCGCGCGGCCTATCTGGCCGATTGCGTGCCTGTCGCCAAGGATCTTGAGAGCATGGACATGGACGATATGCCGTGCAAGCGTGTGCTTGAGGCATATGAGTCAACCGCTCCGGAGACGATTGAACCTGCGGAGGTTCATGCTCGTCCGCGTGATGACCATCGCATGCTGCCGCCGGCGCTGCGCGATCTGCTGCTTGCCGATACGGCTGACGAGCTGGAGGTCATGGAAGAGGACGACGACCCATACGTGGCCCGTGT
Source organism: uncultured Collinsella sp. (assembly GCA_900553215.1). Lineage (GTDB taxonomy): Bacteria > Actinomycetota > Coriobacteriia > Coriobacteriales > Coriobacteriaceae > Collinsella. The sequence continues at coordinate 11,449 of USCJ01000012.1, read as the reverse complement.
TGTTGAATTGCGCGAGCAGGCAAAAGTCGACCGTACAGGTGCTTTTGAAGGCTTTTCCCGTCTTGTTGAGGAGTTGGAGGCTAAGTGCGCCGTCGCCGAGCTTTTGGCGACAGGTCCGGTTCAAACGCAGTTTTGCGATAACCAGCTGGTGCGCATGGTGCTACCGGTGTTGGAAGAAGACCGCTCTGTGCGAATCCTTCGTGCGCCCGATGCGCTGTACTTTGCCCAGCACGAGATCTGCAGCTTTTACGCCGAGCAAGAGGACTTTGAACGAGCACTGCCCGAGGTGCGCCATCTTTACGATCTGGCGCGCTCGTCCATGCAGTCGCACTTTGCGCTCATCAACGTGCTTGCGCGTCTGGAGCGCTTTGACGAGATTATCGAGGTGGCGCGCCACGGCCTACGTATTGCCAGCGATCGTTCTGCAATCGGCTACCTGTTCTATCGCTTGGCGTTTGCCTATTGGAATTGCGATCAGCTCGACCTGGCGCTGGCTTGTTACCGTCTGGTGCCGCGCGACGAGGAGTCGGGCAGCAGCGCGCTGGAAGAAATGCAGGGCCTTATGAACGAGATGGGCGTCAGCGAGCCTCCGACGTTCGAGGAAGCGGTCGAGACCATCCACAAGGCTGGACTAGAGCTGCCGCCAGTGTCCGCCGTGACGAATCAGTTGGCAGATGCCGCTGTGCAACTGGTCGACAACGGTTTCTTTTTCCTGGCGCGCGGTTGCATCTTCCAAATGTGGCGCACCATGGGCAACGACGAGCTCGGCTCCCTCAACCGCTCGCTGGGGTAGGCGAAGCTTTCAAGAAGGAAAGGCTGCTAGGCAATTAGAAAATTTCCTCTTGCTCATCCTTGGCTGTTTGGTTACTATAGAACGGCTGTTACGGAGAGCTGACCGAGAGGCCGAAGGTGCTCGCCTGCTAAGCGAGTATGCCCCAAAAGGGCATCTGGGGTTCGAATCCCCAGCTCTCCGCCAGTATGACTTGAAAGAAGGGTCCCATTTGGGGCCCTTCTTTGTGCGGAGAAAGGAGGCTGGGGATTCGAACCCGAGGGGGCACGGGCGTTAAGCAAACGCGAAAGCGTTTGTAGCCCGTGGGCGAAAAGCCGCCAGGCTTTGAAGCCGGAGGGCATGCGCAGCATGCCCGGACATCCCCAGCTCTCCGCCAGTAAGACTTTAAAGAAGGGTTCCGAAAGGGACCCTTTTTTAGTTGAACCACGTTAGCTGGGGATTCGAACCTCAAAAAAGGAGGCATCCTTTCGGACGCCTCCTTTCAGCGGACTTATTATTCTTGCGCCCTACACCTCGGGCGCCTTGGCGACGGTCTCGCTTTCTGCCGTGAGTGGGCGGTTGTCGATGCGACGGCCCAAGCGATCGAGCTTCACGAGTAGCCATTCAATGGGATTCGGCCCTGCGCCTTCCTCGTCGGCAACTAGGTCCATGACGGCGATCTTGGTGCCGTCCTGCTTGAGCGTGACGCTGCCCACCTTGTCGCCCACATGCACCGTGCCCGAAAGATCGTCGTAGCTAACCTTTTCGGTCACCTCGCCGGCAAGGGAAAACACGGTCGCTTGCGCCGTAGGATCGGCGAGTGTGGCGTCGATCGTCTTATCCGTCCAGTCGGTTTGGCCAATGCGCGCCATAAGCGGGTTGCCGTTGGCAGTCTTTTCCTGCGTGTTGGCGATTGCGACCGTCACCTTGTGACCGTAGTACCAATTGGCAAGGGTTGCGGTATCGGTAAAGCGCTGGTCGGTGGTGGTGGAGTTCAAAACGACGGTGTAGATCTCGTCGCCATCGCGGTTGTAGGCACCCGCAAAGCAGTAGCCCGCGTCGTCGGTGGTGCCGGTCTTGCCACCGATGTTGCCATCTTGGCCCAGCAAATAGTTATGCGTGTCCATGGAATGCGAATGGTCGGTGCCGTCGGCGCCCGTGACCTCGATCCAGGAATCCTCGCTCGCTACGACCTCGCGGATCGTGTCGTTTTTCATGGCCACCTGCATCATCAGCGCCACGTCATGTGCGGTTGAGTGCATGTCGCCGGCCCATTCATCAAAGTCCAGACCGTGTGGGTTCTCAAAGACCGTGCCGGTGCAGCCGAGCTTTTTGGCGCGCTCGTTCATGGCCTTCACAAAGGTTGCCTCGGCGTCTTTGGTCTTAGGGTCGATCTTCTTGCCCACATATTCGGCGAGCACGACGGCGGCGTCGTTGCCCGAGGGGATCATGAGCCCCGCGAGCGCCGCCTCAAGGGTGAGCGTGTCGCCCGCCCACAGACTTGCCCGAGTGAATCATCAGGCCGCGCAGTGCCTGCTCCACGGTAAGCTCGTCACCTTCGAGCAAGCCGGCGGTCGAATTACCCACGGTGGCTGCGGCGTTGCTCACCGTGACCTTCTCGTCCATCTTGCAATTCTCGACGGTTAGGATTGCGGTCATGACCTTGGTGATCGAGGCAATCTTGACCTGCTCATCGGCGCCGCGGGCATAGTAGACGGTGCCGTCTTTGCCCATGACGAGGGCATTGGTCGCATCGATATCGGGCAGGTTTTCGGCCGTGATGCCGCGCGCATCGGCGGTTTTGCCGCAAACATTGTCGGTCGTGAGCGCTTGGGCGCCGGCGACGGTGGGCACGCCAGCGGCAAGGGCGATGGCGCAGACAAAGCCGGCGGCAAGCTGGGCTGAGCGCTTTGCAAAAGAGGTGAGGGACTTCACGGATTTCGCTTTCGACGGGATGGTCTCTTCTGGAACTAGAGTATATCGTTTGCCGGCGTCGGCGATCATCGCGTGCGTGCGTGGCCCACATCCGCGCCTGAACGGGCACAAGGGTGCTTAAGGCCGACTTAATCACCCACGCTTGTTGTGTGTGGCGTGCGTCGCCTCGGGCATAATGGAGCGCGAGAGGAGCACGCATGAACGAGCGCATTTTGGTAGTTGATGACGAGAAGGCCATCGCCGACTTGGTTGGTATCTACCTTACAAAAGAAGGCTTTGACGTACAGGTCGCCTATAGCGGGGCCGATGCTGCCAAGGCAATCTTGGGGCAGGAGTTCGATCTGGCGCTGCTGGATGTCATGCTGCCCGATATCGATGGCTTTGAGCTGCTGCGTACGATCCGTTCCAGCCATACCTATCCCGTGATCATGCTGACGGCGCGCGATGCCCAGCAAGACAAGATCGAGGGCCTTTCGCTTGGCGCGGACGATTACGTGGTTAAGCCGTTCCGTCCGCTGGAGCTCATCGCGCGCGTGCACGCTCAGCTTCGCCGCTACACCAGCTACGGTAGCCGCTCGCAGGCGGCCGAGTCGCCGACCATCCAGCTCGACGGACTGGAGATCAACCGCGATGCTCGTTCCGTAACGGTGGACGGTGCACCGGTGCGCCTCACGCCCATCGAGTATTCCATCTTGCTGTATCTGGTCGAGCATCGCGGCAGCGTGGTAGCCGTGGAGGACCTGTTCCGCGCGGTGTGGAACGAGGATTTTATGCCCGGCTCCAACAATACGGTGATGGTGCACATTCGCCACCTGCGCGAAAAGATTGGCGACGACGCTCAAAAGCCGCGCTTTATCAAAAACGTCTGGGGCGTCGGCTACATAATTGAATAGCGCCTTTGATGGTGGGGAAGTGGATATGACAAAAGACGATAGGCAGGCATTCGAGGTGCCCGATCGACTCTTTGAATACGTACGGGCAGTCGTCGACAACCGTGCACTTGCGACGGTGCTGCTCTTTTTGCTGAGCCTGCTGCTGATTGGCATCGACAACATCGCCGGAATCTTAGCGGTGCTGCTTGTCGGCTTTTTGCTGATCGATCGATTTGAAATCGTACGCCGCTGCGTGGTGATTGGCGGTGCCGCGTGGGCCATGACGTTGGCGATTGGCGCCATGGCACTCGGCGGCATCGAAGGGCCGGTGCTGTTCGATGCCGGCTTTGTATTCAACATGCTTGGCTTTGTGCTGGCGCTTGCCGTGTGCGTGCTGTTCTTTTGCGGCCGCGCCCTGTACTACCAGGGCTATGAGCAAGGCGAGCAGCATGCCGATTGTGTGCTGGCCGCTCGTATTCAAGATCGCCTGATCGATCACCCCGACACCTGGGACAACATCGACGGCGACTTCCTGGAGGTCGAGGGCGCACTCAACCGTGTGCGCGATCGCGAGCGCAAGGTGCAACAGGCCTTGCGTGACGAGTCTCATCGCAAGGACGATCTGGTCACGTACTTGGCACATGACCTACGCACCCCGCTTGCCAGTGTGGTGGGCTATCTTTCGCTGCTTCAAGAGGCTCCTGAGCTGCCGGTTGAGCAACGTGCGCACTTTACGGGCGTGGCGCTCGACAAGGCGCACCGGCTCGATGCGCTCATCGAAGAGTTCTTCGATATCACGCGCTTTGACTTCCACGATATCGTGCTCACGCGCGGCTATGTTGATCTGGGGTTGCTGCTGGCTCAGGTGGCTGACGAGTTCTATCCCATCCTTAACGAGCAGCATAAGGAAGCCCAGGTTGATATTCGCGAGGACCTGACGGTGCTCGTGGATGGCGATAAGATGGCCCGCGTGTTTAACAACATCATGAAAAACGCCGTCGCCTATAGCTATGAGGGCTCGACTATCACGATTGAGGCCAGGCGCCAAGACGATGGCGGCGTGCGCGTGCGCTTTATCAATCAGGGCGATCCTATCCCTGCGGCTAAGCTCAAGGTGATCTTTGAGAAGTTCTATCGCCTGGATGCGGCGCGTGCGACCAATCGCGGTGGTGCCGGTTTGGGCCTTGCTATTGCCAAGGAGATCATCGCGGCACACGGCGGTACCGTTGCATGTGAATCGACGCCCGAACACACGATATTCACCATCGAGCTGCCCGCCGCATAGCTAGCGTGCCCTTACAAACACTTGACAATGTGCTCACGTGCGTATGAGCCGCGATTCCTACTATCGATACTGCTGAATTGATATCGATATGGAGGTGTGCGGTATGACGGCTGCTGCGGCTGTGGAGCCCACGGAGCTTGAAGAACTCATGGAAGCGCAGGCCGAGGCCGCGCATGAGCGCGAGGTTGGGGATGCGACTCGCCCCACGGCAGAGGATCTTGCCGCCTCGCCGACGCGCATCGACGTCGAGGGCCTCGACCTGTTCTACGGCGACCACCATGCGCTCAAGGACGTGAATATCAAGATCCGCGACAAGCAGATCACCTCGTTCATCGGGCCTTCGGGCTGCGGAAAGTCCACGTTGCTGCGCTGCTTTAACCGCATGAACGACGGCATCAAGGATTGCCGCATCGAGGGCAAGATTGCGCTCGATGGTCAAGATATCCTGGGCGATTACGACATCTGCCGCCTTCGCCAGCGCGTGGGCATGGTGTTCCAACGCCCCAACCCATTTCCCATGAGCATCTACGACAACGTCGCCTACGGTCCTCGCGGTATGGGTGTGCGCGACCGCGCCGTGCTCGATGAGCTGGTCGAGGACTCCCTGCGTCGCGCTGCCCTGTGGGACGAGGTCAAGGACAAGCTCAAAGAGTCGGGCCTGGGTCTTTCGGGTGGACAGCAGCAGCGCCTGTGCATCGCCCGCGCACTTGCCGTGCAGCCCGACATTCTGCTGATGGACGAGCCGACCTCGGCACTCGACCCTGTGTCGACGTTGGTGGTGGAGCAGCTGGCCTGCGAGCTCAAGGAGACCTGCACGCTGGTGGTCGTGACGCACAACATGCAGCAGGCCGCGCGTATTTCCGATTCGGTTGCGTTCTTTTTGCTGGGTGAGCTGGTGGAGCACGCGCCCACCGCGCAACTCTTCAAGAATCCGTCCGATCCACGCACCGCGGATTATTTGACGGGGCGTTTTGGCTGACGCTGTCTTTTACAGGTGCCTTTAGGGTTAAGATGCGGTCATATCGGCCGCAAAGGGGTTCAACATGATCTATTACGTCGAGGACGATGACAACATCAGGGATTTGACAGTCTACGCGCTGCGCAAGCAGGGAATCGAGGCCGAGGGCTTTTCGTGTGATGGCGAGTTTAAAGCTGCCGTGGCGCGACGGGTGCCCGATGCTGTGCTGCTCGATATCATGCTACCCGACACCGATGGCTTGGCGATTATGCGTCGCCTGCGTGCCGATCGCCTGACGGCGACGGTGCCCATCATGATGCTTACCGCCAAGGACACCGAACTCGACAAGGTGATGGCGCTCGATGGCGGTGCCGACGATTACCTGACTAAGCCGTTTTCGCTCATGGAGCTTGCGAGCCGCTGCCGCGCACTGCTGCGTCGCGGCGGCATGGTCAAGCAGGCGAGCGATGTGCTCAGCGTGGGCGACATCGTGCTTTCGCCTAGCCATCGCGAGGTGACCGTTGCCGGCGAGCCGCTTAAGCTCACCCTGCGCGAGTTCGACCTGCTCGAGTACCTCATGCGCAAGCCCGGCGTGGTCTTTACCCGCGAGTCGTTGCTGCAGAGCGTGTGGGGCTGGGACTTCGACGGCGGTTCGCGCACCGTTGACGTGCACGTGCAGACGCTTCGCCAAAAACTGGGCGAGCATGCCAGCGCCATCGAGACCGTGCGCGGCGTGGGTTATCGCCTGGCCGAGCCTTCTGCCGGTGATGGTGCCGAAGGCGACGACACCGCGGCCACCGCATCGGAGGAGTAACCCGTGGTCTTCGCCCCCCAGGGAAAACACACGCTGTCGCACCGCGTTTTTGTGACGATCTTTGTCTGCGCCATGGCGGTTATCGTGGCGTTTACGGTGCTGGGTGCGTTCTTTGTGCAAAACACTTTGGCGGATGCCACGAGTGCCAATCTGGCGCAGGAAACTGAGCTCATTGCTGCCGCCCTCGACGAGCAACAGGAGCCCATTCCGTTCTTGCGAAGCCTCGATCGCGAGGATCTTCGTATCACGCTGATCAATAAGGACGGATCTGTTGCCTACGACAACGAGGCGTCGCCTTCCACACTGCCCAACCATGGCGATCGCCCCGAGGTCATCGAGGCCTTTGAGAGTGGTTCGGGTTCCGCGGAGCGCGCAAGCTCTACACTCGACGAGATTATGCTGTATCGCGCCGTCACCCTTGATAACGGCCAGGTCGTTCGCTTGGCGCAGGCCCAGCCTGGCGTTGCGGCGATTTTGCTGTCGATGCTGGCGCCGATGCTGCTTATCGCAGCAGCGGGTGCAGTACTCTCGTTTTTTATGGCGCGCCGTGAGTCCCGCGCCATCATCGCGCCGTTGCAAGAGGTGGATTTGGATCACCCACGCCGTAGCTATGAGCACGCCTATGCCGAGATGGTCCCCATGCTTGAGCGTATCGAGTCGCAGCGCCAGGAACTCAAGCGCCAAATGGCGGTGCTAGCGGACAACGACCGTATGCGCCGCGAGTTCACGGCGAATATCACCCATGAGCTCAAGACGCCGCTTACGGCGATTTCGGGCTATGCCGAGCTCATCGCAAATGGCATGGTCGAGGGCGAGGACGACCTGCGCAACTTTGGCGGTCGCATCTATCGTGAGGCGGGCCGCTTGGCAGCGCTTGTCAACGACATCCTTACGCTGTCTAACTTGGACGAGGCCGAACGTGCAACTGAAGGCGAGGCAGTGCCCATTGGGTCCACGGAGCCTATTGAGCTCTCGCGTGCGATCTACGCGGTTGAGCAGCGTCTTGAACAGGTTGCCCGTCAGGCGAATGTGACGATAAGTCATGAGGCCAAGCCTGTGGTCATCGAAGGCGTGTCGCGCTTGGTCGACGAGCTCATCTATAATCTGGCAAGCAACGCCATCCGCTACAATCGGCCCGGCGGTACGGTTACGCTGCAGTGCGGCACCAACGACGAAGGCCATCCGTTCCTCGCTGTCGCCGACACGGGAATCGGTATCGCGCCTGAAGAACAGGGCAAGGTATTCGAGCGGTTCTATCGCGTGGACAAGAGTAGGTCCAAGGCACGCGGCGGAACCGGCCTGGGGCTTGCCATTGTCAAGCATGCGGCCCTGTATCATCACGCCACGCTTGATCTGTCGAGCGAGTTGGGCGTGGGAACCACCATAACGGTGACGTTTCCCATACAGCAGGACGAGCCATTCGCATAGCGATACAACATAGATATTGATGTAGACGCCGCATTTGACTTTCGGGTGCGGCGTTGTTGTGCAATTTTACGATTGCTTCCGACATTTTTACAGGAGAGCCTGTTTCTTATGTATAGAGTTTGGTCTCGGTAAAAAGATGCGATAACATACGGACAGTTTTGTCAATCCGAACTGGGGAAATGAAAGGCAAGCTGCATGACCCTTCTCGAACTGTTCCAGCTGCTGAAGAAGCACCTCAAGCTGGTCATCACCCTTCCGGTGGTCTGCGCGATCGCCATGGGCATCGTGTCCTTCGTTGCGATGGACAACACCTATACCGCGACGACGAGCATGTACATTCTCGCCAAGACCGACGATAGCGGTCAGATGAGCTACAACGATCTCTCGGCGAGCCAGATGCTTTCCAACGATATCGCCACGCTGCTGGATAGCGATAGCGTTAAGAGCGGCGCCGCCAAAGAACTGGGCCTCACCGATTTGGATGACTACAAGGTGTCTGTTTCCTCCGAGACCACCACGCGTGTCATTACGCTTTCGGTTACCGGCACCGATGCCAAGGAGACGGCTGAGGTCGCAAAGGCCATTGCCAGCTCGGTGAGTACGGTCGCTCAGAACGTCGGCGCTGCCCAGAGCATCAACGTTATCGACGAGGCTAAGACCCCCGAAGCCCCCAGCGGCCCCAAGCGCACGCTGTATATTGCCGTCGCGTTCCTCGCCGGTATCTTTATCGCAGTTGCCTATGTCGTTTTGGCGGACATGCTCAATACCCGCATCCGCGGTGCCGAAGAGGCAGAAGAGCTCCTGGGTATTCCCGTTGTTGGCCGAATTCCGGCTATGAAAGGTGGTAAATAGGCATGGCTAAGGCAAAGAACACCGATAAGCTCGTTGTGCAGAATGCCGCCAAGACCCTTCTGGCCAACATCCGCTTTGCGAGCGTGGATGACCCCATTCGCACCATCACCGTTACCTCCTCGATTCCCAACGAGGGCAAGTCTACGGTTTCCATTAACCTTGCTCAGGCAATCGCCACGAGCGGCAAGTCCGTGCTCCTGGTCGAGGCCGATATGCGCCGCAGGTCCCTTTCCGATATGCTCGGCGTTCGTTCGCGCGGCGGACTCTATGCGGTCCTTTCCGAGCAGATCTCCATTGACCAGGCAATTGTCGAGACGGGTCAGAAGAACTTCTACTTCCTCGATGCTGAGCCGCATATTCCCAATCCTGCCGACATCATCGTCTCCCATCGCTTTGCCAAGCTGGTCAAGGCACTGTCTGCTAAGTTCCAGTACGTCATCTTCGATGCTCCTCCGGTCGGCACCTTCATCGATGCTGCCGAGATTGCCAGCCTGACCGACGGCGCGCTGTTCGTGGTGCGCGAGGACTTTACCAAGCGCGAAGAGGCGCTCAACGCTATCGCCCAGCTTAAGAAGTCCGAGAAGGTCAAGCTCATCGGTACCGTCATGAATTACTGTGAGACCGAGACCAGCGAGTACTATTATTCTTACTACACCAAGGACGGTAAGAAGGTTAAGAAGGGCTCCGACGATCAGGGCACTTCCAAAAAGGGCATTTTCACCAACCGAGCAAACGTTTAGTTGATTAAGGCTGACCTATGCGTGACATTCATTGCCATATCTTGCCGGGTGTAGACGACGGCGCCGCCGATCTCGAAGAGAGCTTGGCGATGCTCGAGGCTGCCAAGCGGGCCGGTGTAACCAGAATCGTTTGCACTCCTCACTGCCGTGATCCCTATTTTGATTACGACAAGATGTGGGATGCCTTTGAGCTGCTGCGCGATAACGCTGACGGTTTTCCGCTCCAGATGGGCTTCGAGGTCAACCATCGAAAGCTCGTTGAGCTTGGTATCGATGCCGCGGATCACTTGCATTTCGATGGGACCAACGAGTTTCTGCTCGAGCTTTCGACGCATGCCGATGCGTATGCGTTTAGAGAGTACGAGAACACGATTTACGATTTGCAGTGCCGTGGCTACCAGGTGATCATCGCTCATCCTGAGCGCTATCGTGCGGTTCAAAAGGATGTAAGCGTGGCGGAGCGCCTGGTCGATATGGGCTGCAAGCTGCAGGCTTCGGCGGACTTTATTGCCGGCGGTCGCTTTGGTCGCGAGAAAAAGCCGGCACAGCGCCTGTTCGATCAGAACCTGTACAGCTTCATCGCGAGCGATGCCCATAACGTGGGTCATTACGATTGCCTGGCGAAGGCTCGCGCGAAGTTTAGCGTGCGCGGAGCTCATTTTCGCTAAAATCTGTCCCTAACGTTCGCATTGAATGAAAGGGCAGCCATGGATATCCAACTTAAGACGGGATGCTTTGATGACGCGGCGTTGGTGCGCCGCGTCGTTTTTATGGACGAGCAGGGCTACGAGAACGAGTTTGACGCTATCGACGAGGATCCGAATTGCATTCATGTGACGCTCTATGTAGACGGCGAGCTTGCCGGTTGCTCGCGCGTGTTTCCCGAAGAGCTTGAGCGCGCGGCTGACGCAGAGGCTCCGGTGTCGCCGGCGTGCGACTTGGACGAAGGCGTCGCAGCGGGGGAGACCTACATTATGGGGCGCGTCGCCGTGCTGCCGGCTATGCGTCGTCGTGGTTTGGCGAGCAAGATTGTCGAGGCCAGTGATACTGCCGCGCGTGATGCCGGCGCCAAGCTCATTAAGCTGCACGCGCAGGAATACGTGCTGCCGCTCTATGCCAAGGCGGGTTACACGCAGATTGCCCCGGTGGACTATGAGGATGAAGGCCAGCCCCATGCCTGGATGGCCAAACGGGTCGAGGGTGGCAGATAGGGACGTTCCTTTTCTGCCGGCAGTTGGGGACACTCCTTGGCAATTGGCGCATCAGAGCGTTTGGACATACAGTTTTTCGATTCCGTATGTATATATGCGCGCTAATGGGTTATAAAATCTAAGTCTGAACATAGCAGGTCTGCGATGCGGCTCGGGCAACCGGGCCGTTTTTGCGGACGGGGGTAGCGCGAAAGGACTGCACATGCGTCAATTTAAGACCGAGAGCAAAAAACTGCTCGACCTCATGATCAACTCCATCTACACCAATAAGGAAATCTTCCTGCGCGAGCTTATCTCTAACGCGAGCGACGCCGTCGACAAGCTCAACTTTAAGAGCCTGCAGGACCCGAGCGTCAAGCTCGACCAGGGCGACCTGGCTATTCGCGTCTCCTTTGATAAAGACGCCCGCACCATTACCATCTCGGATAACGGCATTGGCATGACCGCCGAGGAGCTCGAGCGCAATCTGGGCACCATCGCCCATTCCGGCTCCGAGGAGTTTAAGACCGAGAACGCCGAGCAGCAGGGTTCCGATGTCGACATCATCGGTCAGTTTGGCGTGGGTTTCTACTCCGCCTTTATGGT
>USCJ01000011.1 GCA_900553215.1 uncultured Collinsella sp. | reverse complement strand
TGGCGAGTTCGTCTCCCATGGACAGCATCGAGGAAGTGCTCGATGCATGCGGGCTGTCGGATGCCTTTGAGTATGTGGTGAGCGGCGAACAGTTTAAGGAGAGCAAGCCCGAGCCCGACATCTACCTGCATGCGCTGGATCTGTTGGGGCTGCCTGCGGACCGTTGCTGCTGTGTTGAGGATTCGGTGCCTGGTATCACTGCCGGCAAACGCGCGGGGTTAACGGTGATTGCCAAGCGCGAGGAGCGCTTTGGCTTTAGCCAGGATGCCGCGGACAAGATTATCGACCAGCTGCCGGAGCTGCTCACGCTTTCTTAGGAGCGCGGTAGTTGCGCGTTTTTCGGGTCTGATGAGTAAATTGCCGACATTTTGGTGCGACACCTAGCATACTTTAAGCTAATGCGGGCTTAAGGACTTGTTGAATGCCCCTAAGCCCGTTTTAGACTTAATTGTGCTTGGAGAGGGTATATGCCACCGACTGAAGGGCTAACTGACGGTAAAGCAGCGATACCGCTGTACCAACAGGTTATCGATATCATCAAAAACGAAATCAACTCCGGTGCCTACAAGGCAGGCGCGCGGATACCCAACGAATTCGAATTGGCTGAGAGCTATAAAGTTGGCCGCGTTACCGTGCGACGCGCTATTGAGGAGCTCGTCCAACAGGGCTATCTAACGAAGCAACAGGGGAAAGGCACGTTTGTCAATGCCCCCAAGCTCAAGCGCAAGATTCGCCAGAAGGATGACGTCCAGAGTTTTTCGGACGCATGCCGCGTTAACGGAATGGAACCGGGGGCGCGTGTCATTTCGAGAAAGATACTGCCGGCGGATTCCACCGAAGCACAGTTCTTTGGTGTTCCCGTTGGAACTGACTTGATCTGCGTTGAGCGCGTGCGTACTGCCGATGGCGTCCCTGTCATGCTCGAGAACAACATATATGTTTACGAGGACAACGCCTATCTATCAACGGCACCTCTATCTAACCAATCCATTTTTGAGTTCGTGCGCAACCGGACGGGCCGCACGCCCGCGTTTACCGACCCATGCACGCTTGAGATCGCGTGCGCGTCGCCCGAGGTCGCTCGGTTGTTGGCAGTTCCCGTTGGCGAACCCATGTTTTATATGGAAGCCTTCTTTTTCGATGAGCAGCGGCGGCCGTTTATCATCGGTCGTCAGCGGATCGTTGGGTCTCGCTACGTTTTTGACATCTAGGACATTGCGTATGGAAACGTCCGGTGAATCATCTCACCGGACGTTTCCATACCGTTCACGGCGCAAACGCAACCGTTCAACCGCGTTGCGGCAATCAGTTTGAAATTATCTTGATGACGAGAAAAGCTGCTGGTAATCTATAGAACGTCATAGAACGTTTGCTTTGTGCAAACGTTGAAGCGAGATGCGATGCAGTCTCGAGTTCTTTGGAGGTATCTATGTCAGATACGAAGGCGAAGAAGACAAACAGACGTTTTAAGTTCAAATTACCGCATGTCTATACGATCATGTTCTTGCTGATCGTTGTCTTTGCGGTCCTGACTTGGATCGTTCCCTCTGGTCAGTATCAGCGCAAGACGATTTCGACAGCGGCGGGCGAGCGTGAAGTCGCCGTTGCTGGAACCTATGAACAGGTCGATAAGAACTACACAGATTCCGAGACCGGCGAGACCATCAATCTGGGTCAGGATATCTTCGCGGTCCTGCAAGCGCCCACTAAGGGCATCCAAGAGGCTGCCGACGTCGTTGCGTTTGTCTTATTGATTGGCGGATCGTTCGCAATTATCACCAAGACCAACGCTTTGAATGCCGGTATGAGCCGTGTGATTAAAAAGCTCAAGAACAAGGACATCCTCATCATTCCCATCACGATGACGTTGCTGTCCATTTGCGGCACCACGTTTGGTATGTCTGAGGAAGCCCTGCCGTTCTATGCCATCTTCATTCCCATCATGATGGGTATCGGTTATGACTCGATGACGGCATTCATCATCTGCTTCCTTGGTCCTAACCTGGGATATTGTGCTTCGACCATCGACCCGTTTAATGTTTTGATCGCCCAAGGCATCATTGGCATCGAGGGCAATCCGCAACTGTGGCTGCGCGCCGTTTCTTGGGTCATCTTCACTGCCGTCGGTATCGCATGGGCCATGCGCTACGCCATGCGCGTCAAGAAAAACCCCGAGTCGTCCATTACGTACGAGGACGATAAGCTCAAGCGTATCGAGTTTTCCGTGATCGATGCCTCCATCGAGGAAGAGTTCACTATCCGTCAGAAGCTCGTGCTTATCGATTTTGCTTGCGGTATGGGCATTATCGTCTGGGGTCTTGTTACCCAGGGTTGGTACATGAATGAGATTTCCGCCGTGTTCCTTGGCATGGGCTTGCTTGCCGGTATCCTGGGCGGTCTTGACCAGCAGACGATTGCTGAGGAGTTCGTTAAAGGCCTCGCCGACTTTGCGTACGCCGCCATCGTTATCGGTATCGCTCGCGGTATTCTGGTCATCGCCGAGGGCGGCATGATCATCGACACCATCCTCCAGGCGCTCGCTACTGCGCTCGCCGGTGCACCCGCCGCCGTCTACACCACGTTTATGTATATCGTCCTTGGCCTGCTCTCTTTGCTGGTTCCCTCGAGTTCTGGCCTGGCGGCACTCACCATGCCCGTTATGGGCCCCCTGACCGAGCTCATGGGCCTCAATCCCGAGGCGGCCGTTACCGCGCTCCAGTTTGCCAACCAGACCATCAACACCATCAGTCCCGTGGCGGGCATGACGGTTGCCGGCCTTGGCGTGGCTAAGATTTCGTTTGGCCAATGGTGGAAGACCATTTGGAAGTTCTTCATCTTCATGGTCGTGTTTGGCTTGGTCATTACTGCCATTTCTGGCATGCTTCCGGCGTAGGTGATTATAATGTCCGATCGTTTGACGGTCCTGACGTCTAAGAGCGTCTTTACCGGTACGGGGGACCTGCCGTTTGAAGGTTTCGTAGCGGTCCGTGACAATCGAATTGAGGCGGTTGGCACCAAGTGTGAGGTAGCTTCGTATTTGACCCAGGCGGACGAGGTAGTTGACCTGGGCGACCGCACTGTCATGCCTGGCCTGATCGATGTGCATACCTTCTATACAGGCTGGGCGCTGCGGACGTTGGGGTCTGATCTGTCCGGCATCGCTGATGCCAAAGAGGCCGTGTCGCTCTTGCGTGCATGGAAAGAAGATCATCCGGATTGCGCGGCGGCTTTTGGCCACAACCTGCCCGAAACGTTGGCATCGGATGCCGAGAACGCAAATACGGCAGCTGTGTTTGACGATTGTTTTGGCGATATCCCTGTCGTCTGCTTTACACCGGGTGCGGAGACCTGCGTTCTCAATGCTGCCGCCAGTGCGCGATACGGCTTCACACCCCAGGCGTGTTATGCCGAGAAGATCTGGCGCATGATGAGCGATTTCCTCTCGCTGCCCGAGGTACGTGCGGGGTATTCGGACTACATGGGCATGCTTAACGAGCGCGGCGTTACCGCCATCAAGGAGATGGCGTTTGATGACTACTACGGTTTTGCCGACGAAATGGCTCGCCGTGAGGAATCTGGTGAGCTGACGGTTCGCGTCTCTATGATGTCGCAGCCGGTGGGTGCCGGTGCAAATCTGTCATATGCTCGCGAGGCACGAGAGCGCTTCCGGGGTCCGTTCGTTCGTTTTTCTGGCTTCAACCGTATGACCGATCGCGGCGTATGGGCGGGGCTTGCCGAGATGATTGACCCCTATGAGGACACGGCCGATGCGGGCGCTGCCGGCAAGACGGTTGTCGAGGAGCCCGAGTGGGATCTGATTGAGAACGAGCTGCGCGCAATTGATGCTGACGGCTTCCGATATTCCTTGCATTGCCAGGGCGATGGCGCCGTTCGTCGCACCGTGGCGCTCTATGCCTCGCTGCCTCGAGACGAGCATGGACGGTTGCTTCGCCGCCATGCGATTACCGATCTCGAGAACTCTGATCCGACCGATCTTGTCGAGTTTGGCAAGTTAGGTGGAATTTGCGAGGTCTATCCGCAGATTTTGACGCTGGACCGGCGCGAGGATTGCCTGTCGATGATGTGTCGACAAATTGGCGAGACGCGACTTTTGCACAGCTGGAATCGCCGCGGCATGGAAGATTCCGGATGCACGGTGTGCTGTGGTACGGATTTGCCGCTGCTGATTCCGAGCCTGGGCGAGTCAATCTACAGCGCGTGCGGCGGATACTTCGACGATGGACTGCCCGTGAATGAGGCCAACGCGCTGACACTTGTCGAGCTCTTGCGCGCTTGGACTGCCGGCGGCGCGTACGATCTGATGCGCGAAGACGAGCTGGGTACGCTCGAGGTCGGCAAGCTTGCCGATATCTGCGTGCTCGATCGGGATGTGTTCGACCTCGATTATCACGACGCACGCAATCTTGCGGTTGATATGACGATGTCGGACGGACAAATCGTGTTCGATAGAAATAGGGAGGCATAAGATGTCTGAATCCAAGCCGACGCTGCGCCGCGAACAGATTGCGGGCATGAATATCCACTACATCATGTGGTCGCTCGATTACTTCCTTGATGTGCAGCAGCGTTTGGGCTTTGAGTCCATTGAGCTGTGGTGTGCGGAGCCGCATGTGACACTCGACCATACGGGCTACTTTGAGGCTGAGGTCCTGGCGAAAAAAGCTGCAGACCGTGGGCTTAGGTATCGTACTCTGTGTCCCGAGAATGTTGTCTATCCTTGGCAGTACTGCGCACGCAAACCGCTGCATGAACAGCGCAGCCTGGCGTACTTTAAGCACGGCATTGAGCTTGCCGAGGTACTTGGGTGCGACCGTATGTCCGTCAACTCGGGCTGGGGCGACTGGGACGAGGACCGCGAGGAAGCCTGGAAGCGCAGCCGCGAGCACTTGTCCATTCTGGCGGAGTATGCCGGCGAGCACGGTCTGGTGCTTACGATGGAAAGCCTGCGTCCCGAGGAGAGCAACCTTGTGACGACGGTTTCCGATGCGAAGCGCATGATTGACGAGGTCGCGAGCCCGTACTTACAGCCCATGGTTGATACAACCGCGATGGGCGTTGCAGGCGAGACGCTTGAGGACTGGTTTGCCGCCTTTGGTGATGGGGCAATTCACGAGATGCACTTTATCGACGGCGACCCGTATGGCCATCTGGTGTGGGGCGATGGCAAGCACGATATGGACGCCTTCGTCGCCACACTCAACGCCCATGGTTTCGACGGCATGCTGGGCCAGGAAATCACGGATGGCCGTTACTACGATGACCCGGCGGCGGCAGATGCCAAGAATATGGCCGCATTCGAGAAATATCTGATTGACTAAAACAACTATCGGCCACGCAGTCAACGTCATTGATTGCGGACTAAACAAGAAAGGAACTGGATATGAACGCACACGATCTGATCAAAGAGGCAATTGCCGAGAAGGGCAAGTTTGACAGCGTCTACTGGATTGCTTGCGGTGGTTCCATGATCGATTTGATCCCGGCTCATGAGCTTCTGCAGCGCGAGGCAACCACCTTCACTTCGTATATCTATACGGCTCGCGAGTTTGATATCATGCGCCCACGCCGCTTGGGTGAGAAATCCCTGGTCATTGCTTGCAGCCACAGTGGCAACACCCCCGAGGTCGTCGAGGGCTGTGAGATTGCCCTTGCTGCCGGCGCTACGGTAATCGCCCAGACCGACAACGCTGGATCCAAGATTGACTCCGGCAAGTGGACCACGTGGGTCTACCCGTGGGGCGAGGGTGTGCCGCAGGCCGAGGTCCCCGCTGGCATTTCGCTGTCGCTTGCGGCAGAGCTGCTCGATCAGCAGGAGGGCTACGCCGATCTTGCCGATATGTATGCCGGTATCGCCGAGATGGATAAGATTCTTCCCCCGGCACGCGAGAAGGTTAATGCCGAGCTGGGCGATCGTTTTGCCAAGCTTTGCCAGGAGCATGAGTTCTTCTATATTCTGGGCAGCGGTCCCAACTTTAGCCAGACCTACGGTTTCGCTATCTGCTCTCTTATGGAGATGCAGTGGCAGCACTGCAGCTACATCCACTCTGCCGAGTACTTCCATGGCCCCTTCGAGGCTACTCAGGATGGCGTTTTTTACTTCCTGCAGATGGGCTCCAGCGAGTGCCGTGCTATGGACGAGCGCGCCCTGGCGTTCCTTAAGACGCATACCGATACGCTGATGGTGCTCGATGCCAAGGAGTACGGTATGGAAGCCGTGCCGGCGAGCGTCCGTGCCTATCTGGACCCGGTGCTGTTCTACGCCATGAACTGCGAGCTGCGTGCCGCACGCGGCAAGGTGCTTGACCATGATCCCGATTTCCGTCGCTACATGGGCGTCGTCGAGTACTAGAGGGGTAAATACCATGGCATTTAACGTTAACGCGCTCGGATTTGGCGACAACGTCGTCGATCGCTACGAGCATATCCACACCATGTATCCTGGCGGCAACGCGGTGAACTTCGCCGTTTATGCCAAGAAATGCGGTGCCGCACGCTCCGCATACATGGGCATTTTTGGCAATGACGCCGCTGCCGAGCATGTCATTGCAAGCCTCGAGGATGAGGGTATCGAACTTGACAAGTGCGAGCAGATGATTGGCGAGAACGGAGCGGCTCGCGTGACCGTCGTTGACGGTGACCGTGTCTTCCTCGGCTCCAACGAGGGCGGTATCCGTGGCGATGCGCGCTATGTCCTCGATCGCTTTGACCTTTCGTACATGAAGCAGTTCGATGTGGTTCATTCGGGCAACTATTGCTTTACCGAGCGCGAGCTGCCCAAGTTGAAGGCTGCGGGCGTCACGGTCTCTTTTGACTTTTCGGACGACTCCACCGACGAGTACTACGAGCAGATTGCGCCCTACGTCGATTTTGCTTTCTTTAGTGCGGCGGATGCCGCGAGTGAGGACGAGATTCGCGAGCGTCTGGCATGGGTGAAGGGCCTGGGTCCGCGTTTTGTGTCGGCTACGGCGGGCGCCGAGGGCTGCATTGCTTACGACGGCGAGCGTTATTACCGCCAGCTGGCTAAACCGGTAACGGACATGAAGGACACCATGGGGGCGGGCGACTCGTTCCTCACCTCGTTTTTGATGTGCTATCTCGATTCCGCCAAGCGTGGTGAGGATGGCGCCGAGGCCATCGAGCGCGCGCTCGATTTTGCTGCCGGGTTTGCCTCGACCGTGTGCGGCATGGAAGGTTCTTGGGGCCACGGAGCACCAATCGTCGAATAGCTTAAGAAAGCGTACGGCGGTCTGGCTATGAGGCCTTGGACAGCCGATGCAAAACAATAAGCGAAACGCAAAAAGGGGGGCTCGTTATGTGGTGGGTCCCCTTTTGAACATTGGAGAAGAGTATGGGTATTAAAGCGTGTGCGGCTGGTTTTTGCTGCGCGGACGTCTATCAAAACATCGGCGTGTTCTATCCGACTGGTAACGGCATTGACTGGGGTATCCATCTTGCACGAATGGGCGTTTCGGTATCCGCCGTGTCGGTTGTCGGCAAGGACGAGTACGGAGACAAGATGAGGGAGGCGCTGGCCGCTGAGGGGTTCGATATCTCACACCTGCGGGTGGAGGATGGCGACACTTCGGTGATGCTCATGGCATTGAAAGACGGCGTCGATCGTGTGCATCTCGAGGCAATCGATGGCGTAATGGAGACATATCGACCGAATGAAGACGACCGGGCGTTTATCCTAGAGCATGACATCATTCATACCGACCTGTTTGGCAATTGTTTGGACCTCCTGCCCGAGTGGCATGATGCGGGCAAGACGGTGGTTATGGACTTCTCGGTGTTCAGCCAGGATCCCGAATATGCCTGCGAGAATCATTTTCCCTACGTTGACTACGCATTTATGTCGTTTGAAGATGACACTCCGGAGCTGCGAGACTGGGTACGTCACGCGCAGGAATTGGGGCCGCGCGTTGCGGTTGCCACGCTTGGCGAGAAGGGAAGCATTGCCTATGACGGTGAGCGCTTCTATGAGTGCGGGATCGTGCCGGCGGAGAAGGTCGTTAATACCGTGGGTGCCGGCGACTCGTATATCGCCGGGTTTACCAAGGGCGTGATCGATGGCCTTGATATTCCGGCGTGTATGAAGGCGGGCGCCGAGCTGTCGTCCCGAGTGATTGGTTCTTTTGAGCCGTACTAGGGTCAAATGCCTGGAAAGGAGTACGAAATGGTTATCGACATGTTGGTCCATCCTATGCTCTACGGCGAGATCTGTACGCCGGGTGATGAGCCTGATGGATTCGGTTTTTGGTCACGAGAATTTGGTATGGGGCATATGGGCCCCATGGATTGGGATGAGCTTCAAGTCGAGATGGACGTCTGCGATGTGCAGAAGAGCGTGCTCATGCCGCTCGATGTAACCACGGCATGCGGAGGGCACTTTGGCACCAATGACCAGATTGCCATGCTGGTTGCCGCACATCCCGATCGTCTGTGGGGATTTGCGAGCGTAGACCCGCAGATGAGCGGTGCCGCAGACGAATTGGAGCGCGCCTTTACCGAGTTGGGGGCAAAGGGGCTTTGCCTGCATCCTGCAAAGCAGGGTTTTGCCCCCGAAGATGCCGTGGCCGAGCCGCTTTACGAGCTGTGCGAGCGCTATAACAAGCCGGTGGTTTTCCATGCCGGTATGTCTTGGGAGCCGGGCGCAGAGCTCTCGCGCAGTAACCCGCTTGCATTTGAGCACACAATCGCAACGCATCCAAATGTGCGTTTTAGTTTGACCCATTTTGGCTGGCCGTGGGTGCGCGAGACCGTGGCGATGCTGCTCAAGTATCCCAACTGCTACGCGGACACCTCTATCACTTACATCGATTCGCCCGAGGAGATGATGCAGCGTCTTTTCACGGTCGATATGGGGCCGCTGTGGTATGAGCGCGCGCTATCGCACCAAGTGATGTTCGCCAGCAATACGCCGCGCTTCCGTGCATTCAAACTCAAGCGGGCGCTCGATACCGTGCCCATGCGCGATGATGCGCGAGAAAGGCTCTACTGGGGTAATGCCCTGCGTTTTCTTGAAGGGGATGAGTGAACATGGTGACGCTCGAGACATTGAGCTATCTATCGACTGCTCCGGACCAGTTCATCGATATTACCGAGGACGTGCACGCTGCCATCGAGCGCAGCTCGGTGACCAATGGCTTGGCGGCGATTATTTTGTCGCATACGACCTGCGGAATCGTGGTAAACGAGGGGCTGCCCTGCGTGGAGACGGATCTTATGGAGACGCTTGATCGCATCGCCCCACTCGATGCCCCCTATGCGCATGCACACTTCCTGCCGAGCTATGGAGCCACCGGTAACAACTCCTGTGGGCATATCAAGAGCATGATTTGTGGAAACAGTTGCTTCTTTCCCGTCCAAGATGGCCACATCGTGTGCGGAGGTGCCCAGAACATCTATCTTGCGGAGTTTGACGGTCCGCAGAAGCGAAAAGTGTACGTCGAGGTGCTGGGGGAGTAACGTCCCTGCAATGACCCTAAGAAGGAGCACGTTATGTCGTTTCTAACCTCGATGTTCAAGACCGAAAAGCCGGTTATCGGAATGCTGCACCTGCGTCCTCTGCCGGGCGATCCACTGTATTACCCGGGCGGAAGCGTGTCGCAGGTCGTGGAAGCCGCCAAGCGCGATCTCGAGGCGTTGCAGCAGGGCGGTGTCGATGGCATTTTGATTACCAATGAGCTCTCGATGCCCTATGAGCAGCATGTTTCTCCCTCAACCCTTGCATCGATGGGCTATGTAATCGGGGCTCTATCCCATGATCTGTCGACTCCTTGGGGAGCTGAAGCTATTTACGATGGTGATGCCACAATCGAGCTGTGCGCTGCCGTCGACGCGCAGTTCACGCGCTGCAATTTTTGCGGTGCCTGGGCCGGTGATCTCGGGCTGATTAACCGAGATTTCGCTCACACCATGCGTCGCAAGGCGGCGCTGCGCCTGGACGACCTCAAGCTTTTTCACTTCATCACGAGCGAGGGGGAGGTTTATCTCAACGACCGCACGACTGCGGACATTGCCGATTCACTTCTCTTTAATTGCCTACCGGATGCGATGGTCATCGGCGGTTCGGCTGCCGGTCGTGGCGCTTCGGGCGAGCTTGCCGATGAGGTCCGCGAGCGTGTTGGCGAAGTGCCCGTGGTATGTGGCACCGGTTGTCGCGAAAATACCGTGGCTGACGTATTTGCTCACTACGATGGCGCGTTTGTCGGCACGTGCTTAAAGCGCGACGGAAAGCTGGATGCCCCGGTTGATGTTGAGCGGGTAGCTCGTTTTATGGCTGCCGCTCGTACGGCGCGAGGGGAGTAGGCACCTATGGCGCTCTATCTGGGTATTGATATTGGGACAAGCGCCTCTAAAGGCGTTTTAATCGATGATCGATGCAACATCGTTTGCCAAGCCTCTTGTGGACACGAGACGGACAACCCGCGTGATGGATGGTATCAGCATGATGCGGAGGCAGTTTGGTGGGGCGATTTTTGCCGCCTGTCGCGCGAGCTGGTGGCGCGATCGGGGGTTAACGCGGCACAGATCGGATGCGTGGGCCTTTCCGCATTGGGTTGCGACTGTGTGCCGGTCGATACCGAGTGCAACGCGCTGGCGCCCGCGATTTTGTATGGAGTCGATGCACGTTCGAAGCCGCAGATTGACGAGCTTCTTTCCGAATATGGGTCAGATCGTGCACGCGAGCTTTTCGGGCACGATCCCTGTTCGTCAGATATTGCTCCTAAGATCTTGTGGTTTAAGGAGAATATGCCCGAGGTGCACGAACGTGCCGCGAAGTTCCTGACGGCGTCATCGTTTCTGTGCGCAAAGTTGACGGGGCGTTTTACGGTGGACCGTTATTTGGCGGAGGATTTTCTTCCCCTATATGACCGCTACACTTGGAAGGTTGATGCTCGGGAATGTGCTCGTTTCTGCCGGCCTGACCAGATGGCGGAGGTAATGTCGGCTACCGATATTGCCGGGGGGATTACGCAGCGTGCGGCTGAGGCGACGGGGCTCGCGGCAGGGACACCTGTCTTAGTGGGAACGGGCGACTCTGGTGCCGAGGCAATTTCGACGGGTGTATTCCGTCCCGGCGATATGATGGTTCAGTTGGGGAGTACGGCGTATTTCATCTACCTAGCTGATCATATGATCGATGATGCCCGTCTGTGGCCAGGGACGTTTATCATTCCCGGAACTTACGGGATCTGCGCGGGGACCAATACGGCGGGTGCGCTCACATCGTGGCTGCGCCAAGAGCTGTATCGCGACGTTGTAGAGGCCGAGGGCCACGGTGGCCCCGATGCATATTCGGTTATGGCGCATGATGCCGCCGACGTGGCGCCGGGTGCCGATGGGCTCCTGTGTCTGCCGTACTTTGCGGGGGAGCGTACTCCGCTCAACGATCCCGAGGCGCGTGGCGTCTTCTTTGGCTTGACCGGAAGGCATACGCGAGCCCATATGGTTCGCGCCGCCTTGGAAGGCGTCGCGTATACCGTTGCATCCCATGTCGACATTATCGAGCGAGAGCATGGACTGCCAATTGGGCGCATTATGCTTGTCGGAGGTGGAACCAAGAATCCAGTTTGGATGCAGGCTATCGCCGACGTATGCGGGCGCGAGGTCTCGGTTGCCATGGTTACGATGGGCGCATGCTTCGGCGATGCCATCATGGCAGCTCTCGCAGGTGGCGCCTATGCATCATGGGATGAGCTCGCCCAAGTCCTTGGCGTTGCGCAAACAATCGTACCCGATATGACTGCCCACGAGTTATATGCGTCGCGCCGTCACATCTTTGACGAATTGTATGCACGCAACCGTGATCTCATGCACGAATTGGTTTAATGCTGCCGAATTGTACTGCCTTCCAAAATAGGGACTGCGTTGTGCGATTCGCATGTCCCTTGGCATTTTTGCCCACAGGGGTTAGCGAAGGTCAAAAACAGAGTGCGCATTTGCTAAAACTACCGACTCGATGCGCTTTGCGTCACAGTTTTTGAGTGAGGCAATGCGCATCGAGGTCCTTGCGAGCGATTTGATGAGCGACTGCGCGCTTGTTTCTGTGTTTGGCTCGGCCGGCGCATCGGTCTCGAGCAGTATACGGTCGAGTGGAATCTGTCGGGCGTATTCACGACCGCGCTTGGTGGCGAGCATGCGCTCGTTGACGGAGAAATAGCAGCCTGCATCGCTCGCGCGGACGAGTTCGTCCGAGGTACCGCTAAACCAGTGGAAGGTGATAACGGGGGAGTCGGGCCTTGGGGTGAGCAATCCGTGCGACTCGAGGACGTCCAGTACGGTTCCTGCCGAACGAACGGCGTGAATTGATATCACGCGCCCGGTAAGAGGATGATGCACAAGTGCATCGCAGAGCCGTTCAAGTGCCTGTATTTGTAACGGCTCGCTTCCAACAAAGCGTGCGGAAAAGTCGAGCCCGATCTCGCCGATAAAACGCTCTTGTGCAGCGACTTCGCAAAGTAGATTGATTTCGGCGGTTCCGCATCGGCCGTCGGCGAGCCACCAGGGATGGAGCCCTACGCCCGCGATGATGCTCGGGCGGTGACTGGCGCGTGTTTTTGCTGCCGCGAAGTCGCGTGGGTCGACGCCGCAGTCAAATAGACCCAGGCCCAGTGCCGTCGCCTCATCGGCAACGGTATCCGGGCAAGCCATCAAATCAAGATGACAGTGTGCATCAAACAGCTGCGGCTCCATCGCGGCATCCCTGCTAGTCCAAGCGCTGGCCGTCGGCGCGCACGCGCTCGGTGCCGCGTCCGCTGATCTGGCGGATAACCTCGCCGGCGATCATCTGGCCCATGATGGGCGGCATAAAGCTCGCGGTTCCCAGCTCGGTACGCTCGTGGATGTTGGAAGGGTCGCGAGGCTGTGTCTTAACCGATTCCTCGCAGCTAAACAACACGCGAAGGCTCTTGATGCCACGCTTTTTGCACTCTTTGCGCATGATGCGGCTCATAGGGTCGCGCACGGTGTCAAAAATGTCGGCAAAACGCAGGCATTCGGGGTGGAGCTTGTTGGCCCCGCCCATGGAGCTAACCAAATGAATGTCGTGGTCCTGAGCATATTTGGCAATGGTGAGCTTGGCCGAGATGGTGTCGATGGCGTCGACGACGTAGTCGAGCTTGCCGTCCGTCTGCTCCAAAACACTTGCGAAGAACTCATCGATGTTGTCGCTCAACAGGTATTCGGTACGTTTGATGACAGCGGCGGCGGGGTTGATGTCGTTGATCATGGCTTCCATTACATCCACTTTGCGCTTGCCGATGGTGCTGTGAAAGGCGATAGCCTGGCGGTTGATGTTGCTGGGCGCGATGATGTCCTTGTCCAAGATCACAAAATGACCGATGCCGCCACGGGCAAGTGCCTCGCAGCAGTTGGAGCCCACGCCGCCGCAGCCAAGCACCAGCACCGTGGCGTTGGCGAGTTTATCGAGCGCCTCGCGGCCCATGATAATCTCGAGCTTGGTGTCGCGTGTCTCGACGGGCGCTGCAGCTGCGGTTTCGGTCATAGATATCCTCCGATGGGGAAGCGGGTCGTGTTTTGGCTATCGCCATTATAGGTATTATCGCGATTCCATTTGAGCCCTAGGGGTTTGTTGAAACGAGACCGGGATTCGCATAAGATGAAGCAGGTGGCACCCGTTGCCGCGGGTTGGCCAACTCCCAAACACGTTTGTAGCGTGAGAAGTGGCCGTCTTCGCATTACGCGGGGGCGGCTATTTTTTTGAGTATAAGATTAGATAGTTAGACAAATATCTAAATATTGAGTATAGTGTGCGCGTCGAACGAAATACTGAGAGGAGGTCCTATGCCGGGAGAGGGTTTTAAAGCGCTGGCCGATCCTACACGGCGTCACATTTTGGAACTGTTGCGCGAGGGCAATTGTACGGCCGGAGAGCTTGCCGAGCATTTTGACATCAGCAAACCGTCATTGAGCCATCATTTGGCGACGCTTAAAAACGCTGGGTTGGTGACCGACGAGCGTCATGGTCAAAACATCGTATACAGCTTAAACACCACTGTCATGCAGGACTTGATTGGCTGGTTTATGAGCTTTAGAAACACTGAAGGTGGTAAGGATGAATAACGAAAACAAGGGCATTCACGCCACGGGGGTATCGCCGCGCGTGTGGGCCGTGCTCGTGGTGCTGTGCGTTGCCAATGTCGCGGCACATCTTATGGTGATGCCGAGCCTTCCTGCGCAGATTCCCACGCACTGGGGAGCGAGTGGCGCCGTTAACGGTTGGGGTCCCAGTTGGATTGCCTCTGCGCTCGGCGCACTGCCGCTGGTGCTTTTGGCGGTATTCTACGTGGTGCCGCGCATCGACCCCAAGGGCGAGGCATATCGGACTTCGGGCAAGTTCTATCAGGGTTTCGTAATCGCCTTCACGCTGGTCATGTGTGCCATAAGCTGGCTGGGGGAGCTTACCGTATGGGGTGTGGTGCCTGCTGCTGGCACGGTCAATTTGCTGGTATCGGGCGCTATCGGTTTGCTCTTTATTGGCATGGGCAACTACCTGCCGCGTGTGAAGCAAAACTACACGCTGGGCATCAAGACGCCTTGGGCGCTTGCCGACCCCGAGAACTGGCGCCGTACGCAGCGTTTTGGTGGCGCTTGCTTTATGGTGCTGGGCGTTGGTCTGATTGTGATGGGTGTGGCGGGCAGCGTGCTATCGAGTGAAGTCGTCGCCACAGTGATCGCGGTGCTGGCGTTTGGATCGGCCGGAGCTGCCTACGTCTACTCGTATCTGCTGTGGCGCAAGTCTCAGCGGGCTGTTCGCTAAGGTTGCGGAAAACTAGCGTACGCAGTTCATATTTTGTTCCGGGGGACTTTTCCCAGGTAGTATTAGGGGGTGTGGGCGACCATGCCCCCTTTTATTAGAACGCGCGGATTGCCCCCCGCTTTTCCAAAACGGACAGGGGGAGAAGATTTCCGCAGCTAGATAAGGAGAAACGGACATTGGCTGAGTTCATTTACAGCATGTATCAGGCTCGCAAGGCCCATGGCGACAAGGTGATCCTTGACGACGTGACCCTGAGCTTCTATCCCGGTGCCAAGATCGGCGTCGTGGGCCCCAACGGCATGGGCAAGTCGACCCTGCTCAAGATCATGGCCGGCATTGAGGAGGTCTCCAACGGCGATGCCAGGCTCACCCCCGGCTACACCGTGGGTATCCTGCAGCAGGAGCCGCCGCTCGACGAAGACAAGACGGTGCTCGAGAACATCCAGATGGCCTTCGGCGATGTGCTCGCCAAGATCGATCGCTTCAACGAGATCGGTACTGAAATGGCTGATCCCGATGCAGATTTCGACGCGCTCATGGCCGAGATGGGCGACCTGCAAACGGCCATCGACGCCGCTAATGGCTGGGACCTTGATAGCCAGCTTTCCCAAGCGATGGACGCGCTGCAATGCCCCGACCCCGAAGCGCCCGTCTCGGTGCTCTCCGGCGGCGAACGCAGGCGCGTGGCCCTCTGCAAGCTCCTGCTCGAAGCGCCTGACCTGCTTCTTCTCGACGAACCAACGAACCATCTCGATGCGGAATCGGTGCTCTGGCTCGAGCAGTTCCTCTCGCGCTACCCCGGCGCGGTGCTCGCGGTCACGCACGATCGCTACTTCTTGGACAACGTAGCCGAATGGATCTGCGAGGTCGACCGCGGCTCGCTCTTCCCGTACAAGGGCAACTATTCCACGTATCTCGAAACCAAGGCGAAGCGCCTCGAAGCGCAAGGT
>USCJ01000010.1 GCA_900553215.1 uncultured Collinsella sp. | reverse complement strand
AACTTGGTAGCACTAATGTAAGTATATCAGGCGATTGGCGCGCCGCTGACCGGGCATGCGCGCCTCTCCGCTTCTCTGGAAACCGAATCCCATTAGAAATGACGAGTTGTTTACGCTTCTTTTGGGCTCACCGTACTATCATGATTCGAATTGAGTGTGAATGATGATAGGGAGCGCCTTTTTATGATTGAGCTGCTCAGGCGTTTTGGCGGTAAGTTTCGCCGCTATATGGTGATTGGTCCTGCGTGCAAGCTGATCGAAGTGATCTTTGACCTGCTTACGCCACTGGTGATTGCCCAGATGATCGATAAGGGCATCGGCGCACACGATGTCAACGCCGTCGTCCGTTACGGCGCGGTGCTCGCCGCCATGGCTGTGATCGGCATCTCGTTTACGCTCGTCTGCCAAAAGATGGCGGCGCTCACCTCGCAGGGCATGGGCACCGACATTCGCGGCGCGCTCTACCAGCACATCAACAAGCTGAGCTATGCCGAACTCGACCGTTTTGGCACGCCGTCGCTCATCACCCGCATCACCAACGACGTCAACCAGGTGCAGCTCGCTGTGGCGCTGGGCGTGCGCATGCTCATCCGCTGGCCCTTCCTAGCGGTGGGCTCCATGGTCGCGGCCCTTGCCATCGACCTTAAGCTCGGCATGATCTTCTTGATCTGCACGCCCGCTATCGGCCTGGTGTTTTGGTTTGTCATGGCGCGCTGCATTCCGTACTACAAGCAGCTGCAGGCAAAGCTCGACCGCATTGCGCTCATTTGCCGCGAGGGGCTTTCGGGCGCCCGCGTGGTTCGCGCCTTTGTGCGCGAGAACCATGAGCGCGAGCGCTTTGCCCAAGCGGCCGATGACCAGGCACATACCGCCATCGCGGTGGGCAAGCTTTCGTCAATCCTTAATCCCGTCACGTTTTTGGTGATGAACCTGGGCGTGTGCGCCATCCTGTGGGTGGGCGGCATCCAGGTCAACGTGGGCGAGCTTACGCAGGGCCAGGTCATGGCGTTCGTCAACTACATGACGCAGACCCTCACCTCTATCGTGTATGTTGCCAACTTAGTGGTGGTCTTTACCAAGGCGAGTGCCAGCGCGTCGCGTATCAACGAGGTGCTCAATTGCGAGCCGAGCATCACCGACGGGGGCAACCAGCCGGTTGCGCTGCCCGAGCCGAGCGACCTGGCGGGTGGCGCTGTTCCGGTCTCCGCGCTGAGCTTTGACCATGCGAGTTTTTCGTTTGGCGCGGGCGCGGCAAATGCCGTCAACGATGTGACCCTGGAGCTGCCGCTGGGCAAAACGCTCGGCATTATCGGCGGCACGGGCAGCGGCAAGTCCACGCTCGTCTCGCTCATCCCGCGCCTGTACGATGCGAGCGCTGGCAGCGTGTGCGTGATGGGTGCTGACGTGCGCGCCTGGCGGCTCGACCAGCTGCGCCATGTGGTTGCGACCGTTCCGCAACGCGCGTCGCTCGTGAGCGGTACTATCCGCAGCAACCTGACCTGGCGCGACGAGGCGGCGACCGACGATGAGCTCTGGGCGGCGCTCGATATGGCGCAGGCCAGCGAATTCGTGCGCAACAAGCCCCAAGGCCTGGATGCCCCGGTCGAGGCGGGCGGCAAGAACTTTAGCGGTGGCCAGCGCCAGCGCCTGACTATCGCACGTGCCTTGGTGGGTTCGCCTCAGATATTGATCATGGACGACTCCGCCTCGGCGCTCGACTTTAAGACCGACGCGGCGCTTCGTCATGCCATTCGCGAGCGCAGCGTGCGCGGTGCCGCCGAGGGCGGGCTGCCGCTGACGACCGTCATCGTGAGCCAGCGCGTCTCGACCGTGCGCGATGCCGACATGATCTGCGTGCTCGATCACGGTTCGGTCGCGGGCCTGGGCACGCACGATGAGCTGTACGCGACCTGCCAGCTCTATCGCGAGATTTGCCAGTCGCAGCTGCGCCGCGAAGAGCTCGAGGGCCAGCAAGGGAGCGCGTTGCCCGCGTCCGCCCAGACCGCCCCTGCATCTGTTTGCGCAAAGGAGGGCTGCTAAATGAATCCGTATACTTCTTCCGGTTCGGTCGCCACGATGACGGCCAATGTGTCCGGCAACGATAACCTCAACGACCTGGGTGACGGTCCGCGTCAGCCCGGCGACCCCGAGCGCTATCCCGCCGGTGCGGTGACTCGCCGCCTGCTGGGCTATGTTCGTCCGCACCGCGTCTCGTTTACGGCGTCGTTTGTGAGCGCCGCTATCTCGGTGATTCTGCAGCTCTACACGCCTATCCTTATTGGCGAGGGTATCGACCTGATCGTTGCCGCGGGCCAGGTGGATTTCGATGCACTGCTGCCGCTCGTTACCAAACTCGCGCTCGTCGTGGTGGGAGCGTCGGCCTTCCAGTGGCTGCAGGGCTACTGCGTCAACCGCCTGTCCTACGAAACGGTGCGTGACATGCGCGTGGAGGCAAGTGACAAGCTCAGCCGCATGCCGCTCAGCTTTATCGACAGCCATGCCCACGGCGACCTTATGAGCCGCGTGGTCAATGACGTCGACCAGGTGGGCGACGGTCTGCTGCAGGGCTTCACGCAGCTTTTCACCGGCGTTATCACCATCGTGGGCACGCTCGCGTTTATGCTCTCCATTAACCTGGCCATGACGCTCGTGGTGGTGCTCGTCACGCCGCTTTCCATCTTTGCGGCCGGCGCCATCGCCAAGCTTTCCAACAAGAGCTTTACGGCGCAGCAGCGTATTCAAGGGCAGCTCGGTGGTCATATCGAGGAGTACGTAGGCGAGCAGAAGCTTGTCGACGCCTTTGCCTACGGCCCCAACGCCCAAGCGCGCTTCGACGCGCTCAACGCCGAGCTCTATACGGCAGGTGAGCGCGCGCAGTTCATGGGTTCGCTTTCTAATCCCGGCACGCGCTTTATCAACAACATCATCTACGCCGTTGTCGCTGTGATCGGCTGCGTGGGCGTGATCACGGGCGTGCCGGCGGCGCTCACGGTGGGCGGCGTGCAGATTTTCCTGTCCTACGCCAACCAGTACACCAAGCCGTTCAACGAGGTTACCAACGTCATTACGCAGATCCAGACCGCGTACGCCTCGGCGCGCCGCATTTTTGCACTGCTCGATGCCCGCGAGCAGGAGCCCGATGCGCCAGATGCCGTGGAGCTTGCCGCCCCGCAGGGCGAGGTGACCTTTGAACACGTGGACTTTAGCTACGTGCCCGACCGCAAGCTGCTGCAGGACATCTGCATCGAGGCTAAGCCCGGCATGCGCTTTGCCCTCGTTGGCCCCACAGGCTGCGGCAAGACAACGCTCATCAATTTGCTGCTGCGTTTTTACGATATCGATGCCGGTCGCATTGCGGTCGATGGCCGTTCCTCGCGTGACTACACGCGCGCAAGCCTGCGCCGCGCCTTTGGCATGGTGCTGCAAGATACCTGGCTGTTCGAGGGCACCGTGGCCGAAAACATCGCCTACGGTTGTCCCGATGCCACACGCGAACAGGTTATCGAGGCCGCCAAGCGCGCGCATGCGCACAAGTTTATCGTGCAGCTGCCAGGCGGCTACGACACGGTGATCGGCGAGGACGGCGGCACGTTTAGCCAGGGTCAAAAACAGCTGCTGTGCATCGCGCGCGTCATGCTCACCGATCCGGCGATTCTGCTGCTGGACGAGGCGACGTCGAGCATCGATACCCGCACCGAGCTGCAGGTGCAGGCGGCATTTGACGAGCTCATGGCCGGTCGTACCAGCTTTGTTGTGGCGCATCGCCTTTCGACGATTCGCAACGCCGACTGCATTCTGGTCATGCGCGACGGCCAGATTATCGAGCGCGGCACACACGACGAGCTGCTAGCGGCAGGCGGCTTCTACGCCGAGCTCTACCGTAGTCAGTTCGCCCAGTAAGCAAGCCCGTGGGGCATGTAATGCAGCGCTAGGGCGCGAGTGTGTCAACGGGGGCAACGATAATGCCCTCGGGCGTTGTATGGGCCGGCATGCCGAACCCGATGACGATGAGCTTGGCCGCGGGTGGTCTCTCGCCACGCTCGACAAGTTTGCGCTCGAGTCGAAGCAGGTTTGCAGATGCCTCGGGGATCTGCGGACTTCCGAGTTTTACTTCCACGGCAATCCAAGTTCCATCGCGCCTGCGTATAACGGCATCGACCTCGAGATCGTCGGCGTCATGGTAGTGGGACACCGATGAGTCATTTGCGGCTGCATAGACCTTAAGGTCGTGCAGGACGAGGGATTCGAAGAGCAGTCCCAGCGTCTTCGGGTCGGATGCCAATGACTCCGGATTTGCTCCGAGCAGTGCGACGGCAAGCGAAGGGTCGGCGAGGTGCCTTTTCGCACTTTGCCGCAGCTTTACCGGAGACCTGAGCGCCGGATGCCAAGCCGGGATATCATCGATGATGTGTATTCTGCGCAAGGCATCCGTATAGCGCCGCAGCGTACTTCTCGATACATCACCGCCGAGGTCTTTCTCAAGAGACTTTTCGCCGGCAAGAGTGGATTCGTTGCGCGCAAGCGAAGACAGAAGAGCCCTGACTTTCTCCGGGTCACGCTTCACGCCGTCAACCCTCGAAACATCCGATTCGCAGACACCGTCGATGTAGGCAGCGGATATACGCATTGCATCGGCAGTCGTCTTGCCAACCGCCTGAGGCCAACCACCACGACATAGCAAATCGGCGATATCGGCGATGCCGTTGATGGATCCAAGTGCCGCTTTGATGGGGCATCCGTTAAGCAGCGATTCGAGCGAGACCGCCCCTGAGGAAACCCCGAGTTCGGCCAGAGTCATTGTTTCCATGCGCAAGCGTGATATGCGCCCGATGCCGCTGTGCATCGGTTGGTCGGCGTCGTTTGGTGTTGCTGACCCCGTAAGCAAAAACTGCCCTGGCTCACCAGTCCGACGATCGCATTCGAAACGTATTGCGTCCCACAGTTTTGGCTCTTCCTGCCACTCATCGATGAGTCTCGGCGTTGCGCCGACTATTGCTTGAGCTGGGTCGATCCTGGCAAGCTGCAGTGCGGCAAAGTCTCCGGCAGGGTCGGAGAGAGACAGCGATGATTCAGCGAATCGCTGGGCCGTAGTCGTCTTTCCGCACCACTTCGGTCCCTGAATGAGCACGGCACCAAAAATGCCAAGATCGCGTTCGATTGAGCGATCGATACATCTACTCATATACCTAGTCATCGTGCTTCCCGCCATTCAAAGAAACATTTTGTTTTATAGCATCTTACCAGCGCGTAAAACATTTTGACGAAAAACCATGACACAATTTGACGGTATTTCGTGAAACAAATTGACGATATTACATGAAACAATTTGACGGCGTTTTGTGAAACAGTTTTTCGACCATTCGTGAAACGTTCTGCGGCGGTTTCAATCCGAAGTACATACTGTTCGAGATCTGTCCAAAGATGTCGCCTGCGACGCCAATCGGCAGAAGGTGGTTTACATCTGTCACGTTAGTACTAAGATATTCATCTAATAAATTGCATTAATGGCTCGAGTTTCGGGGGAAACGAGGCAACGTGACTATGACATGCTCTATGGTGGTCAACAGCAAGAGCGGTAATACCAGGATGGTTTCGGGGGCGATCAAGCGCGCCCTGCAGGCTGCGGGCGTCGAGTTTATCCATGCCGCCGCGCTGAGCGATGATGCAGATCCGGAGCAGGTCGCGCACGAGGCAGAGGGTGCCTGCGCTGCCGATACGGTGCTCGTTGGTTTTTGGTGCGACAAGGGTGCCTGCACGCCCTCGGTGGCGGCACTGCTTTCCGCCCTGCACGGCAAGCGCGTCTTTTTGTTTGGCACCTGTGGCTTCGGTGCCGACCAGAGCTATTTTCAGCAGATTATCGACCGCGTAACTTCCAATCTGGCCGAGGATGCCGAGCTTGCGGGCTGGGCGATGTGCCAGGGCAAGATGGGCCCCGCGGTCAAGCAGCGTTACGAGGCAATGCTCGAGCAAGATCCCGACAATGCCCGCGCTAAGTTGTTGCTCGACAACTGGGTTGCCGCAAAGGATCATCCCACCAAGGAGGATCTGGACAACATGGCTGCAGCCGCCAAAAAGGCCGTGCTGGGCGAGTAGATAATCGCCGTCGTGCGCTCGAAATAATACAAACGTGAAAGCCTCGAAATTCTCGAGGCTTTTTTCTTAACACGGGGGTGCGCCGTGGCAAGGGTCTGGGGGGGATATTTCCATCATCCGAATGATGAGTCGGTTTTGAATGATACAGTCTCGTGCATTCGCTGGATGTATCGCCAGATGGAGTACGGCTACCAGACGTATCCGGGCTTCTTTACGCATCACTCGATGGGATTCATGCAGCAAGGCACCGCCGGGCGGGCGCCACGTTGCAGAACCTATGCCTAGCAGGTGGCTGATAATTCCATACCCAGATGTGTCTAGAGTGGGATGGGCTTTCCGGATGGGTGGGGTTGCGGAAGCTGCGTCCCGGAATTTGCCTTTGGAATGGGATGCGGTTTCCAGTTGAAGGGCTCTGTGGAAACTACATCCCAGTATTCGGTCGAGAAATGGGATGTAGTTTCCGGTTGAGGGTCTTGGCGGAAAGTGCGACCCGGAATTTGTGATCGAAGTGGGATGTGGCTTCCCAACGGGGCCGCAAGCGGAAACCGCATCCCACTCCGGACGCGAATTCTGGGACATGGCTTCCAGAGGGCTGTGGGCCGCGAACTACATGGGGCTGTCATAAAGCTACAAAAAGAGGGTTAAAAATAAACGGTACTTCCAGCAGTATTTTTAATGTGGGGGGGGGGGAACGATATCTGAGTTTTTCAAAGTATTTAACCCTCTATGGAGGGATTGCGTAGAGGGGTTAGTCACAAATACTGGATAAAACAGACTAATTTGGGGATAAATGACCACTTACGTCAAAATAAGTAGCATTTAGCGACAAAACATTGAAAAATGTGTAGCACATCGCTATGTTTTTATTACGAAAAGATTCCAAATTGGCTTATTTCGGACTCACTTTTCAATCGCCTTGCGGTTCCTGTCGAAACTTGCTGACCTTTGGGTGGGTCGAATAAGGCCTTGATGGGGATGAATTAATCATTATGGCGGCGCGCGGACTCAAACGATTTATTGCACTTCTAAGCAGCTTGGCGCTTGTGCTCGTCGTGGTCCTCGCCGTTGTTTCTTTTGTTCCCCGTGCATTTGGATACATGCCCTTTGCAGTGCTTTCGGGCTCTATGGAACCCGAGCTCCCCGTTGGCTCCATGGTGTTTGTTCGCCAGGTTGAGCCGACGGATATTGCCGTGGGTGACAATGCAACCTTTTACCGATCTGACGGTGCCGTTGTGACGCACCAGGTGTACGAGGTCGACCCTGTGGCGCAGATGATCAGCACACAGGGAATTGCGAACAAAAATGCAGATGGAAGCATCATGCACGATGCCGAGCAGACACCTTTTTCGCGCGTGATCGGCACTGTCTCTTTTTGTGTCCCTTACCTGGGCTTCGTCAACGCATATTGCACGACGATGCCCGGTTTGCTTGTTGTGGTGGCCGTTCTGGCGCTGCTGATCGCGGCGTCGATAGTGCTCGATCGGGTGGTTTCCGACGAGCCTGCGGGCAAGCATGCCCGCGCGCATGCGAGGGAGCGGCGTTCATAGCGGCAGGGGAGAGGTGTCGGCAACGGCAAGGGCCGTTGTCGGGGAAGTCGGTTTTCGAAAGGAAGAGAACGATGGAAAACAAGAAGAAAAAACGCTACGGCATCGTTGCCGCCTTGCTGCTGCTGGTACTGGCTGCCGGCGTGGGCACCTATGCCTGGCTGACGGCACAGTCGGGCCTGACCAACAACTTCACTACTGCGGGCATCAACAAGCCCACTACCGATCCCGATCATCCGAGTCAGCCGCTTCCGGATGATAATAATAAGGTCAACGGCAACCTGACCGAGACCAAATGGGTTAAGGACTCCAAGCTCGCCCCTGGCGTGTCTGTTGCCAAGAATCCTAATGTCGGTATCGGCAAGGGGTCCGAGGATGCATATGTGTACGTCTTCGTGAACAACAAGACGGCGCCCACCGGGACCGATGATTCCAAGACGACTTACTTCACCATTAACGCTGGCTGGAAGGCCGTTGATGCGACCACCGTTGCGGGCGAGCCGACTCATTATCTCGGTGGCCTTTTCGTTTATGTTGGCGAAGGAACCGAGGCTACTCCGCTTACTGCCAGCAAGAATGAGGATAAGTGGACTGGCGAGCTGTTCAGCCAGGTGACCACGCCCAAGGGGACCGAGCAAAAGGATTTCGCCAATCCTGCCACGATGGATGTCAACTGCTTCATTTACGCAGCAGACAATACCGCTGAGGGTTCGTCTACGTCAGCCTTGAATGCTGCCAAGGATTGGGCTAAGGGCCTGCAGTAATCCAACCCCCTCTACCGAGATCCCGGCCCGCTCCCCATCCCCATTTTCGGGTCGGGATCTCGGTCCCCCCTTATTGACGATTGGCGAACGTAATGCTCAACAATCTTTCCGACAATCAGAAACGCACCTTGGCGCTTGCCGCGATGGCGCTGTTGGCCCTGGCGTGCCTGTGCGGCACGCTGGCCTTTACCGTTGATATGGTTCCGGCGAACAACGTCCTATCGTTTGGCAGCGTGAAGGTACGAGTCTGCGAATACACCCTAAACGAGCAGGGCGAGGAGATTCCGTTTGAGGCCGACGAACACGGGGACTATCCCGACACCAAGGCCGGGGGCTCTGACATCAGCCGCATTGTGCGCGTGGAAAACGCCGGCGCGCAGCCTGAGTACGTTCGCGCGCGTCTGCGTATGACATCGGTGGCGCCCGACGGTTCGAGTACGGATGCTTCGGGCAACGTCGCGTTTCATGTGAGCGCGGGCGAGGGGTCCCCGTGGATCGATGGCGGCGATGGGTGGTACTACTACCGCGGATTGGCTGGGCGTGGCGGCATGCTCGACCCCGGCGCCATGACGGAGAGCCTCATGGATTCGCTGCGCTTTGTGGGCGACTACCACGATGCCGCGCGCGGCGGCTCATACAGGCTCGATATCGACGTCCAGGCCGTGCAGGCCAAAAATCAGCAGGCAAACGATACCGTCCTCGACGTGCTCGACGTCGCGGGCTGGCCGGAGGCGAACTAGCCCATGAAGATCAAGAACAGAAACCGAGGTGTGCTTAGCAGGCTGATTGCCGTGGCGACAATCGTCCTTTGTTGCGTCATGGTGCTGCCGGCGGTGGCGCATGCCGAGGATGCGCCCGAGGGCCAAACTGAATATTATGACATCGAAAACGCGGCTGACTTTTTGTCGTGCGTGGCGCTTTCGCGCGAGCGCGACACGTCCAATTGGCACGTCCGTCTCAAAAACGATATTGATCTCAAAGATAACGATATGAAGGACATCGTCTCGAGTACGGTCAAGCACCTCTCCTTTGGCAATAAGGAGCATCCCTTCAAGGGTGTTTTCGATGGCCAGAACCACACCGTGACGGGTCTGAACTACGCCAACAATATGTTGGATCCCGAGCGCGATACGGGCTTTTTTGCCGAGACCGATGGCGCCACCATCAAGAACTTCCTGGTCAAGGATGCCAACATTTGGGCCGACTTCCGCGGCGGCATTATCGTGGGCAAGGCCGTCAACACTCACTTCGAAAACGTCATGGTCATGGAGAGCACCCTGCACGTTACGTGCGCCAACAACACGCTCAATCTTATTACCAACGCAGGCTTTGAGGGCGGCCTGATTGCCGGCGAGCTCGACGGCTGCAAGCTCTACAACTGCGAGGTGCGCGGCGGTCGCGCCGTCCATAACACCACTGCAGGTGTGCAGGCGATCGGTGGCGAGGGTCTGTACATGGCGGCATTTGCCGGCTACGTCAAGAACTCTACGATCGAATACTGCCGCGTCACGCCCACGCGAAACGAGGATGGCTCCTCGATGGACATGACCGACGTTACCAATAAGTACGATGTTGCCATCGGCGCTTTAGGCGGCAATAACGTGTACTCTTCGGGCTTCGTTGGCTGTATGGCAGAAGGCGCTAAGGTCATTGACTGCTTTTCAACGGCGAAATGCTATAGCTATGCCGCTTCTTATGTAGGCGTCATCTCCGTCACGCGTGCTTGGACGGGTGGCTTGGCCGGTCGTATCTTGTCTAAGAGCGGTAATGAAATCACTCGCAGCCATTTCGCTGGTGATTTGAGCTCGCGTCAGTACAATCCCATCGCCGTGATCCCCATTATTCAAAACGACGTGAACTTGGGCGGTATTGCTGCGCGCGCCAACAAGGGCGACGCGATTATCACTAATTGCTACTTCAAGCCCAGTGTCAGCCTATCCGGGTTTAGCCAGGGTACGAATGCCAATAAGAAGATTTACGCCCTTGCGGGTGACGGTACGGTATCCGGTGCCGGATTCGGTCCCTGGGACGACGAGCGCTACGTCACACGTGAGCTGTGGGAGCAGCATGATTACGACTTCTGTGCCGGCACCATGCGCTCTACTGCCAATGGGGACGGGCATGCAAACGAATGGGCGATGGACTACAAGCTGATGATCCCCGTGCATGGCCAGAGCGTTAAGGCGACGATCGATTTTCCCGGCGCGGGTACGGCAACCGTTCTGGCAACCATGTTGGGCAAAGACCAGTCTACTAGTGATCCGTATACCTTTGCGGTGAGCGCTGTGCTGGCTGGAACGGCCCAGGGCCTTGCCACGGGCGATACTTCGGTGACGTTTAGGCAGACTACATCCAAGTCTACTGGTCTGACCAAGGAAAATGGCGGCTATCGCTTCATGGGCTGGTTCCGCGAGCCCGACGTGCGTGTGAACCGAATCGGACAAGACAACAGCTGGTTTGACGGCAAGACCGATGGTGCTGCGGTAAAGGCTGGCAAACAGGTCGAGGAAAACGTAAACCATGATAGGGAGTCGACCTACACCGCGAACAATGCTACTGGTATCGACAAGAAATATGGCTTTGAGGGCAATGACCTCTTTATCGCTTCATATGAGGCGCAGGTGCTGTTCTATAACGTCAACGGCGAGACGCTCGATTACCGGAGCGGCGTCGAGCACAACAAGTCGACGGATTGGTACCGCTATGGCGTCGGTTTGACGCCAGCTGCCCCCGTGGATCGCGGCAGCTTGAAGCCTACCGCGACATTTATCGGCTGGACCACGCAGCCTAGCAGCGAGGTGGGGATGAATGGTGGCTATGCTGCCATCAAGTCGACTCAGTTGGCCGATCTGAAAAGCAAGGGAGCTTTTTATCCTGCGGGTAGCAAGATCACTGTTGTCCGTCCAACTGACTTCTACCCGGTCTACAGCGACTACGGCTCGAACATCATAACGGTGTTCGAGGGCAATGATAAGGACACAATCGACAATGAGACCCTACGTGACGGCGTGGGCAGCACCAATGTCGTCCAGACTGCCAAGGACGGCGCCAGCGTCTACACGGTACAGGTGCGCAACACGGACGGTACGCCCCTGTCCGAAGGCGGCGAGCTGCCCGATGGGTATCGTTTCCTGGGCTGGTACGAAAGCAGGCAGGCCGCCGATGGGTCCACGGTTGAGGTCCGCGTAAGCCGCGACCCCAGCTACACGCTTCCCGCCAGCGTCGATCTGACCGTCCCGCACACCTACACCGCTCGCTTTGAGTACCGTGTGGATTATTACGTCCGCGCGTACGCGAACGATGAATACACGAACTCGGAACTCCTTTGCTCTGTATGGAACGAGTACGAAACACCGTTTAACGATCAGGTCGGCACAAGTTATGTTCGAGAGAACGTGGTGCACTGGGGTTCCAAGCACGTTAATCATGGCGATAAGAATGCCTATAAGGAGGGCTCGTGCGCAGAGGGGTACTACGACAACAATACGCTAATCGTGGCCCCAATGAGCGCATATTCGCATAACGTGAGAAACGATATGGGGGCGGATACCCTAAAGAATGTCCTTGTGGATACAGATTTCCCAGGTTCTGGAACGTTTGACGAGGAAAAGGTTATTAATGCGTTGAAGTACACGTTTACGCCTTCCAGCGATCGTTATAGCTTGAGGTTTTGGACACTCGAGAGAATTGGCGGTCGATGGACGTATCTCAATAATCCGGTAACGGCTTCAATCAATTACACTTCGAAATACCGCATGCGTGCGATGGTGACAACGCGTGTCGATTTTTATAAGAAAGATGGCACGGTCTACAAGGAAACGACGCGTCGCTACGAGAGCAATTTGCTCCAAAAGAAGAATGACAATGAGGAGGACCCCAAGTACACGTACAAATACCCATTCATCCATACAGATGAAACGGTTAAAAACAATTCCGGCGGGGACAGCGACCAGATTGAAGATCCTGATCTGACCCTCGAGTCTTCTCCGACCGATGCGGAGATGGCGGTGCCAGGCTATAAGTTCCTGGGCTGGATCTCTACGGCTGAGGTCCCGAAGCCTACTCCCGAGAAGCCTTCTCCCGTCTGGAACTATATCTATGATGTTGCCGACGACTCCTATGTGACGAGCGATCCGGAAAAGGCGAAGCCATACTTGGTGACGGATGAATCCAAGGTCACCCAGTGGCAGGATGCCTATCCGGTGTACGCAAAGTACAACGTCAACTACACCACCAATCTGCACCGCGCCGGTTTTGACGGCACTTCTGAAGTCAACGTGCCCAAGTACGACATCGTTCCCGTTATCAATGCGGGCGCTGGCCCCGCCACGGCAACGGTGACCCCTGACGTCACGATGCCGGTTTATAAAGCAGGCGGTAAGCTGTATGAGTTGCAGAAGGTTGAGATCGAGCTTCCGAATGGCGAGATCAAGACGCTTCCCTACGATGTGGAGCATGGTACTTGCTCTTATCCGGTGGAACCTGGCGGAGCCTATACATTCGTGGCGTACTATTCGCCGTTGGCGGTCGTGTACCATCTCAATGCCAAAGATGTGGACGGCAAAGTTGCTCAGAAAGGCGATATGCTCGGCAACCTTGATGGCGGCATCCCGAAGCCCACTTATGACGTCCGCACTATCGATGGGGATACAGGTAAGTTCAACGTCTTCGTGGGCTGGACGGAAGCCCAGCCGGCACCTGGCAAGGGCTATGTCGCTTGGTCGGAGGGCATCCGTATGGTGAGTGCCTCTACCGTGGTCAAGGCCCCCATGGAGCTGTACCCGGTCTACCGTCCCAGCCTGGTTACCGTTCAATCGAACATCGACTCAAATCTCGCGAATACTGCTCTTGTCCGCGGTCTCGGCCATACTGATTCCGGCGACCAGATTTCTCTTGAGGTCAAGGCTGTCAAGGAGGTTTCGGGCATTGACGGCACCAAGTACGACTTTGTCGGCTGGTCGCGCGACTACGAACCCGATGGCAAATACACCCTGTTGACCGATGACGAGAAGTATCCCCTCGAGGGCGGCGAGCCCTTTGAGAGCGTGACCTACACCGCGGTGTACAAGATCGCGCCGTATAAGGTTCGCTATCACGGTGTCGACGGGTCGGTCGTCCTTACGGCGACGGTCGACTCGGACGGCGAGCGCGCGACGGGCGCCGGCTTTGTCCGTAACGTCGATGTTCCCAAGGTGGATGAGAGCGGCAACCCGGTCTATGACGACAACGGCAATCCCGAGATGGAGAAAAAGTCCGTGGCATACGACCCGGACGCCCACTCCAAGATTGTCGCGCTGCTCGATGAACAGGCGGCCAGCGGTGACGTGCGCGAACTCTTCCTGGAGTGGCGATATGTGCCTGACGGTGGCGCTGCGAAGTCTTGGGATGAGTTTAAGGACGAGCCGGTTAAGGGCGACATGGACCTGTATCCCGTGACGTATCGCGTGGTCGCCAAGGATACATCCGACCCCGAGAACCACGTAACCATGACCACCGCGCAGCTTAAATGGCTGCTCGATCCCAACGCCGCCAACACAGTCGACAATAGCGCCGACAAAGCACCCTTTAAGGTCTGCTTTGCTGAGCCGTTTATGGGGACGCAGCTGACTGTTACCGTTAAGCGGGCGAGCTACGGTCCTGATGCGTCCATGACGGAGGAACCCGTTAACGACCAGTATGTCTCGCTCTACAGCTTGGGCTCGGGTAACGGTTCGTTCGACTTGGCCAACCGCCTGGAGTCCAAGAAGACGGGCGGAAGGGAGCAAGGCGACGGCAATGCCGTGTTCAACTTTGACCAGACTCATGCGCTGACGATCGTTAAAAAGACCACCGACGCCAGCGCAATGGGGCAAACGTTCCGCTTTAAGGTAACGCGAAAGGCGTCGGAGGATTCTCCTGCCGAGACGCGCATGGTCGAGGTGAAAGTTAGCGAGAGGCGCGACGAAGACGGCGAGACCTGGTATGTCGGCAGCGTGCAGTTCGCCGCTCCGGCGGGCATCTATACCGTCGAGGAAGACACGAATTGGGCATGGCGCTACGAGGGCGAGCTGAGTACGCCGGGCAAGGCGCCCGGCAAATCTGCCGAGCTGACGATTTCGTCTGCATCGAGCGCGAACGATGCCACGTTCACCTGCACGAACACGCGTGTGAACGGCAAATGGATCGATGGCAGCGATCGTGCCCATAACGTTTGGAGCAACGACAACGTAGCAAAGAAGGAGGATTAGCATGTCCAAGCGCAAGCGCATCATCGCCTTGCTGGTGGGGGTTATCCTTCTGGCCGGTACAGCAGGCACGCTGGCCTGGCTTTCGGTTACGGGCGTGCTGGTCAACCAGTTTGGCATCGGATCGGTGACGCCATTGGTTCAGGAAACGCTCAACGGCAATGTGAAAAGCGATGTCAAGGCACAGAACACGGGTACTGCGCCCGCCTATATTCGTGCTGCAGTGGATATCTACTGGCAGGATGGAAACGGGGCCCGCCCGTGGGAGGAGCCGAAGGAGGAGGCGGATTACGAGATTGCGTGGAGCGTGGCTGATGCCTCGGACGCGAACTCGGCTGATAACTGGGTTAAGGCGAGCGACGGGTTCTATTACTGGACGTCGCCCGTTGCTCCCGGCGGTGAAACCGGCGTGCTCATTAATAGAGTTATCGAGCTCAAGACAACCAAAGGTCGCAATCTTGTCGTTGATATCTCCACTCAGGCGGTCCAGGCGACGCCCGATGAGGCCGTGCGCGATGCATGGGACTGCACGGTCAATGATGGCGTGCTGGTGCCGCCGCATGGAGGTGCGTAAGTATGGCGTTCCCAATTCGCAAAGGTGTTGCGCGCTCCTTGCGTTGCATGGTCGCGGTCATTTTCTGCGTGGTCGCGCTCGCTGTTCCCGCCCGTGCGTTTGCCGATACTCCCGCGATTGCCTATGACGGAAATGCGCGTCAGCTGACGGTCTCGGGGGCGACGGGCTCCTCGGGGGAGCCCGATCTGTTTCCGGCCTTTAAAGATTTGATGCCCGGCGATGTGCGCGAGCAGCAGATTGAGGTTCGTGCCACGGGTGTAAAGTCCCAGGTACGCGTGTTTGTGCGGGCCGTTGTCGATCACGAGACGGCACACCTGCTGTCGCCCATTACCTTAACGGCGTCGGCGGGCGATGCGTCTGCAGGCTGGCTCCAGACGGGAACGCCGGGCAGCGTGTTTGCTTACCCCACGCAGGTCGCAACGTTTACGAGCGATGGCAGCACGGTGCTCAATTTGCAACTAAGTGTCCCGACGTCGGTGGGCAATGAGCTTGCCGACGCAAGCAAGACCATCCGCTGGGAAATCACCGCCGAGGACGATGGCGAGAAGATTCCCGTACAACCTGCTGGCAGTAAGAGCCACGGTCTGTTTGGCCTGGCGGCAACCGGCGACAGCACGCTCGCATTGCTCTTGGTGTTGCTGACGCTTGCAATCATCGCTTTCATGGCCGCGCTGCTTTTGTCCCGGAGGGATAAGCGCTAGGTCCATCTTCTAAATGCTTCGCCCGCCCGGGCGGCGGGTACGAAGTTCCCTGCTCTACAGTCCTGCGCAAGACGAAGGCCACATTAAGTGGCCTTCTTTGCGTGCGGAACTCATTTTGAGGAAGCACCCGCCCTGCCGGGGCTCCCGGGTTCTCGTTTACGAGAGCGACGTTCTCAGCAACTCGTTGAAGAGCTTCGGGTTGCCC
>USCJ01000009.1 GCA_900553215.1 uncultured Collinsella sp. | reverse complement strand
TACGACGTGACCGTCTATGAGGCGAGCGATCATCTGGGCGGCCAGATTGTGCTGGCGGCCGCGCCTCCGCGCAAGGACGAGATCATGCGCTCGGTGGAGTATTACGAGAAGATTCTGCCCGGCCTGGGCGTAAAGGTTGAGCTCAACCATGCCGCTACGGCCGAGGACCTCAACGCCGCCGACGCCGCGATTGTGGCTGTGGGCGCGCACGACGTGGTCATCCCCGTTCCGGGCGCCGATTCGGACAAGGTCGTCTCGAGCTGGGACGTGCTGGCCGGCAAGGCGGAGCTCGCGGGCTGCGTCGCCGTTATCGGCGGCGGCCTGGTGGGCACCGAGACTGCCGAGTACCTGCTGCAGAACGGCTGCGAGGTGGCGATTGTCGAGATGCTCGACAAGATTGCCGCAGGCGAGTCCGAGACCATTCTGCCGCTGATTATGAACGACTTTGCCGCCCACAACGTTGAGCAGCATGTTAAGACCCGCCTGACCGCCATTACCGACGAGGGCGTGGAGGCCGTTCGCACCACCGAGGACGGCGCCGAGGAGCCGGTGAAGATCGCCTGCGATTACGTGGTGATGGCCGTGGGCTCCAAGGCCAACGGGTTTGACCTGGACGGCGTAACGGTGCCCGTGACCTGCGTGGGCGACTGCTCGGGCGAGCGCACCGCCGACATTGCGAGCGCCATTCGCACGGCGTATCACGCGGCCAACGAGCTCTAAGTAAGAAAGCTATCGCGTATTGAGTGGGCGGGGAGTGCCGTATCGGCGCTCCCCGCCTTTTTTGCCAATGAGGGCGCCCCTGACCAGCGGGTTCAGAAAATCCGAATTTCATGCACCAGAAAATCCGACTCCTTAGAACATGAAAATCCGAATCGCAACCACCCGAAAATCCGAATTTGCTACAGTGGAATAGAGGAATCAGAAAGCAGGAACTGGAAATCTGCGGGGGTGGCTCATGGCGGGCGAAAGGCTACATCGGGACGGATACATCCCGCGTATCGTGGATGCGCAAATCGAACGCTACCTTCGCGTCTTTGGCGCGGTCGAGATTGCGGGCACCAAGTGGTGCGGCAAGACGTGGGCCGCGCTTGAGCACGGGGCGTCCGCCTCGTATGTCGACGAGAATCTCGACCTCGCGCGTGCCGACCCGGCGATGATGTTGCTGG
The DNA here is from genome assembly GCA_900553215.1 of uncultured Collinsella sp. Taxonomy (GTDB): domain Bacteria; phylum Actinomycetota; class Coriobacteriia; order Coriobacteriales; family Coriobacteriaceae; genus Collinsella. Next base: position 15,018 of record USCJ01000009.1, on the reverse strand, counting down.
GAGACCGTCCGCATATTATCGATGAGTGGCAGCGAGTTCCCCAGATTTGGGACTACGTTAGACACGAGGTTGACCGCACCCGGGGCACGCGCGGCGCCTATATCCTCACGGGTTCCGCCACGCCTGCGTTTGGCTCAAAGACGGAGGCACCCGCGCATAGTGGAGCCGGCCGCATCGGCCGCGTCCGCATGTACCCCATGACGCTTGCCGAGACAGGTGAGTCCAGCGGCAAGGTGAGCCTGGCGGGCTTGTTTGAGCATCGTTTTGAGCCCTGTCGGTGCAATGGCGATACACCGGGGCTTGTCGACGCCGCCTGCCGCGGCGGCTGGCCCGAGGCGATCGATATGGTTTCGGCTGACGCCCAGCTCGTCGCTCGCGAATATCTCAACACTACGTTTTCGAGCAGCTTCCCGGCGGTTGGTCTCGACCCCGATATTGCTCGTCGAGTCTCCGCATCGATCGCGCGCAATCTGGGACAGGCGACCACGTATAAAACGATTCTTATGGATATGTTCGGTGCCGAGGGGGAACCCGCAGCGTTTGCCGACGAGACCAAGGTGCGCAGGTACCTGGATGCCCTCAAAGGCATGTTCATTCTCGAGGAGGTCCCCGGTTGGGTTCCCGCCGCGCGCGACAAACGACGCTTTACCGTCAAGCCCAAGCGCTATCTGGCAGATCCGAGCCTTGCTTGCGCCTTGCTAGGTATGTCCTTGCAGGCGCTGCTTGCCGACTGGCAGACATTTGGTCTGGTGTTTGAGAATTTGGTCATACGCGATCTTTCGGTCTACGCACGTTCGCTCGACCTGCTGGATAGCACGCCCGTGCGCTATTATCGCGACGATTCGGGCCTTGAATGCGATGCCATCGTGCAGCTAGCCGATGGACGGTGGGCCGCCTTTGAGATTAAGGTGAGCGAAGATAAGGCGAGCGCCGGCGTTGAGAGCCTCAAGCGCGTTCGCAAGAAGGTCTGTGGAAATCCTCGTTCACGCACACGCGAACCGGAGTTTATGGCCGTGATTGTGGGGGTGGGTGAGTACGCCCGCGAGGTCGAGGACGGTATCTACGTGATACCCGTGCGCGCGTTGGGGTGTTAAGGGGCGGCACGCCGTGTGCCCGCTGCCCGGTGCTGCGGATTGGTGCAAGTGGTCAGGTTTGTTTGCACCATGTCCTTGGCATATGGAAGAAGCTGCTATTCGTAATCTTTAAGACATCATTAAGGCTTGCGCTGTGGAGCAAACCGCAGGTCAATGCTATTCTTTTACCTTATCGTATGGTGTTGTATTCTGCCTGAATTCTCTACCTGCGAACAACGGATAAACGCGACCGAGCGGAAAGGATGGCACGCCCGCTAGCAGGGCAAACGCAAACGATGAGTGGCATGGACCGACATAGCGAGCTCCAGCAGCACAAGACGGCGGCCGAGTACCGCCAAGCTGCCGACGAGCATGTGCGGACCCTCAAGGATTTCTGGAAGGATTTCCTGGTGAGCGGTCTGTTTGTGCTGGCCGCCATCGTTGCCATCTTTGCATGCCTGGCCTGGTTTGCCGCGAATAACCGAGTGAGTGCCACGGGGAGCACGATCGCGGCGAAGGGCCCGCGGTTTGTGCTCTCGGGAACGCAGGGCGGCACGGCGGGTAAGTACGACACTCAGGACAACTACGCGTCGGACAGTACAAGCCTTGCCGTGAACAATCTTTTCAACCTCAATAACATGAGTGCCGATGGCAGTCTCTCTCCGGGGTCGGCCGGCCAGCTCCAGCTCAACGTCAGGCCGCTCTGCAATGACCTGCACGATATCACGGTGGAGATGACCTGGGAAATTTCTGTTCAGACGAGCGTTGCGGGCACGGGCGGCACTGCTGCGGATGCATCGAAAAACGAAGAGATCGTCAACTCGCTTAAAGATTTGGTGCGCGGTCATATCCTGGTTTTTCAGGGCAAAGACGCCTCTGGCTTTTACTCGAATCCGCTGGTCCCCACGACCACCACGGTGACCCAGGACGGGGCCAGCGTCACCGTCATTACGCAGAGCTTTACCATCCCAAAGTCGAGCTTTTACGCTGCGGACTCAAATAGCACGACCGAAACCGTCACCAAAACCCTCTACTGGATTTGGCCGGAGCAGTTCAAGAGCTATGTTCACACGGGCAACGCCGGCTACGGTGGCAACCTTTTCGCTAACACAGGCGACGAGGGGGGATACACAACCCTCGTCGGCGACATCAACAATAACCACGCGCGCTATTTCCGCGCCGATAGCACGAGCGTGCCAGGTCAGGCGCCTAGCGCGGTTCCGCCTGTCGGAGCCGGCATGTCCTCTGCGGATGTGGAAACCTGCGCCAGCTACTACAACAACGCCGACGAGATTATCGGCAAGAACGTCAAGTACATTCGCGTGCGCTTCACCGCCAAGGAGGCGGATAAATAAATGGACGAGCAGCTTAATGCCCGCGAGCAGGGCGATATCAAACACAACGAAGGAGCGGCAAACCCCGGCGGCAACGGGTTCGGCTCACACGGCGAAGCGCGTCCGGCTGGCCGCATCGAGCGCATCAAGGCTTGGGTGAGCGACCACCGTCGCGAATCCCTGGCCATCGTGGGTCTGGTGGCCGTGCTTCTCGTGTTGCTGGGATTGACGCTTGGATGGTTCGTCGATGCCAATCGCGGCTCCACCGTCGGCAAGATCAAGGAGCCGGCAGAGCTCAAAGTGCTGGGCCCCAACGCTACGGCAACAGAGCAGATCGACCTGAGCTACAACCCCGAATACGGCGATACCAAGACTGGCAACACGGTGACGCTCAAGCGCGCGTTTTGCGTGCAAACGGGCGGTGACGGTTTTGAGCTGCAACTCGCGAATACGACCAACATTACGGGTCTCACTATTGAGCTGTACAGAGCCGAGAACACGTCTGCGCTCCAGACGCCCGACGTGAGCGGTACCGCAGACGGCAAATCTTATAGCTGGAAAGCAACCGGAGAGAACCTGCTGACGAGCTTCGAATATATCAACAAGGAGAACGACGGTCTGGCAGCCGTGCCGGGCGAGGGCGCAAGCGACCCTACATTCAAGGACTATCAAAACGTCCAGCGCAACGCGCGCCCGCTCTACCGATACAAGAAATTCGGCAAAAGCGAACTCAACGCCAAGACGCTCGACGGCTCGACTGGCAATGACACACTCAACTTTATCATCAAGCTTTCGTGGGACGAGAGCACCAAAGAGACCGACGTGATCTACCTGATAGCGCGCAACACGAGCGGTAAGTAGGAGAGGGGGCGCACATGGAGAAGCAAGAGAATCAGCAGGATGCCGAGCGCGAGCAGCTGGCGAAAGCCAAAAGCCTAGTCAAGAATAAGCTGGTTGTGGCAGCAATCGCACTTGTTTGTGCCGTGGCGCTCGTGGCGGGTGGCTACTTTACCTATTCCGCCTACATCGCCAACGGATTTCTTAAGTCCGTCGCCGCGACAGGCACCGCTCAGAGCCTGTTTGCGAGCGACCTGCTCACGGGCTACATGAGCGCGCCCGGCGATGCCGAGCTTGCCCGCGCCCAGCGCTCCGTTACGGTATATCCCAACAACAAGCAGTGCAGCTTCACCTTTAGCATCTATAACTATTTGCTGAGCAACAGCAACTTCTGCAACGATAAAAACGTGACGTATACCTTAACGGTCGAGGGGTATGGGCTCGATGGCGCCACGTGGAGCTATGCGCCCCAGCCCGGTGGCAGCGTCACACTTCCGGAGAATCAACCTACCAAGAACGACTACACCGTGACCTTCCCCGAGGGTAAGTTGGGACAAGCATACTTTGTGATTAGGGCCACGGTCGTATCGGAGAAGAGCCCCGGCACCGAGCTAACCTGTCTGGCGGCGAAAGTCGTGCCGTCAAAGAGGGCCGAGGTCAAGACCGCTGCGGTTGAGGGCGCGCTGGTCGATGAGGCTGGCAAGTTTGCTGATTACGCTGCGTACAACTACCGCGTGACGGTTACGGGCGCACCGGTAAACGTCACGCTCACGTGGGGGGAGAACGTGGAGATCGACCCGTTCTTTGAGGTCAACCATGGCGCGACGGTGGATGCTGCAGCTCGCAAGGCTACGTTCACCATGGAGCCGGGTTCGATGGTCGTCAACTTTTACCGAGCGGACGGCAAAACGCCCGGTGGCTGGGGCGACCTGGACATTAGCGTGAGCGGAACTACTCTGACGGGCGCGACGGAGACTCGATAACTCTGGAAGCGGAGTTTTAGGATAAGAGGTACGGAATCGATGAGAACGGCAAAGCGCATATTCGCAGAGTTCATGATGGTGGTCATGGTGCTCCAAGCATGCTCGCCCACGGTGGCTGCTGTGGCGGCAGGCTGGCAGAACATCTCGAACGAGATTGCTGCCGCATCTGCGAAGGCGTTGGATACTGCCGAGGGCGGCGAGACCAACGGCGATGTCACAATCGGGCCTGGGTCGAGCGATACCGGCGCCGACAGCGACAGTGCTGGGGATGACGCGGCGAAGGATGACGCTGCAGCAGGCGATACCACCGATAGCGCCACGGGTTCCGATTCCACGGGCGACCAGACGGAAGGCGACGATACCGCTGACGATGCCGCCGCTGACGACGCCGAGCAAGATGCCGATGATGCGACTTCGGAGGACGCTGAGGCCCAGGCGGGTGCGACGATCACGGATTTGAAAAAGCTTGTCGAGCTGCTCGAGAAGAACGGCGCGGAAAGCATCGTGCGCAAAGACGACGAGAGCGGAATCCGAAGCCTCGATGTCAAGTCGTCGGAGGCGTTCGCCGTCCTGTCTAACGCCGACGCTTCGCTTTACTATGATGCGCAGATCAAGGTTATCATCACGGGCGATGCGAAGCTCACCGAGTCGGCTAATAACGGCATGTCTTTCCAGGGTCTTGGCAGTGATGAATGTCCGTTTGAAGGCAGGATCTATAGGGACGTTGATAGTCCCGTCGAGCTTACGACTGATCGGACGGTTTTTAATAACCTCAAGCTGTCTGGCCAAAACAATACGGTCAAGATAAAGTGGGTAGGCGCGACTAGCTATAGCGCGCCGATGGTCGCTTCGAAGGTCAGCGGTGCGGAAAACAGCAAAGAGAGCAAGACGCTCAACGCGTCGGTTGACATCGCGGATCCCGTTGATAAGAAGGATGATACGACTTCCGCCTTGACGGCACCCCTCCTGGGTGAGACGACGGGCAACCTTACTGCGAACGTTACCTATCGCCTCGCTGGTCCCCGAAAAAATCTCAAGGCGAATGCGACGGGCAACATTGGCTTGATTGCCAATACGGTCGAGAACGGGACCTTGACGGTTGAGTCCGTCACGTTCCCCAACGATCTGGCCTCGGACGGAACCGTCGAAACGAGCTCTGGCAACGCTGGCCTGCTCGTAGGCGAAGTTAAGGACGGTGCGACCCTGAGCATCGGCACCCTGACCAATGTTCCCACCGCCACCGTCCAGTCCACGAACGGCTCCGCCGGTGGCGTTGTGGGCCTCGTTGGCTCGAGCACGGGTGCCATGGTCAACGTCACGAAAGCTCTCGACCTACACGCGCTCACCGTCAAGGGCACCACTGCCAGCGGCGGTTTTATCGGCAAGGCAGCCAACCTCACGCTTACCGTGGGTACGGATAACAGCGGAAAAGACGCCTCGGGCAATGCCATCACCATCAAGCCTGCACGCGCGGTTGGGTCATCATCGGCTGGCACGTATGCAGGTGGCCTTATCGGCGACGCCTCGTTTGCCGGCAAGTTCACCATCAACGGCGACATCTTCGACTTTGGCGAGGGCGTGGATCTCAGCGTATCCAACACGGGCGTCGCTCCTTCTGCCGGCGGACTGTTCGGCGAGCTCGACATCTCGAACGGCGATGTGACCGTCAGCGGCGGATCGTATACAAGCACGTTGCGAAACGGAACGGACAACAACAATAGCGTGCGCGGCAACTACGGCGGCTTGGTGGGCAAGCTGTGGGGCAGGAAGGATGGCGAGGCACTGCGTGCGTTCACGGTGCAGGATGGCGCCGCGGTGTCGTTTGGCGTGGGCTCCAACGGCAAGCTCACCTATGCGGGCGGCCTGGTAGGCTACCTTGGCGAAGGCAACGGGAGTCCCAACGAGTCTGCCGTGGTCATCGATGACGCAACGGTGACATGTGCAACATCGGGCTACGCCAGCAATAATGGCAAGTATGGCGGTGCCGTGGGCGTCGTGGACACAAAAAACGTTCTAGAAGTGCGCGGCCTAAAGGTCGAAACCGCCGGCAACGCCACCATCGGCGGCTCGAACGGCGGCTTTGCCGGAGTCGTCGGATCGTCGTGGCGCGGCATCGTTAAGTTCAGCGGTGTCGCCGATCTGTCGGACGCCAGATTCGCGGAAAACGACCACACCGCGCAGCTAGTCTATGAGAACTTCAACTCACTCATTTTTGCCGCGGGTAGCGGAAGCGACGGCGGTGCCACCGCAGGCGATATCACAAAATGGCAATACAAGCGCCCCACCATTCAGGTCAAGATTGATGACATCTACAGCTATGGTCAGGTCATTCGCCTGGGCAGTGGGCTGAGCAATGATCTCATCACCATCAACGATTCGCACCAGTGTATCTTTAAATCGAACCTCGTAAAAACTGGTGGCGCCTTTGTGCTGGCAGGCGTCGACGATTTCGCAAAGCTGGCGATCACCTGGCAAACGAGCGGGTACTTCTCCGCCGTGGAGGACGTTGCGGATGACAATTTCGCTCAGATTCCTTCGACGAACATCACGCTCTCTGCAGACATCAACCTTTCCGGCACAGGTCTTACCGGCCTTACCAAAGACCGACAGCCCAAAGAGCAAGCCGGCGTTAACGAGAACAACCACAGCTTTACCGCCACGCTCAACGGCAACGGTCACACCATAAGTCTGGCGGTGGGCGAGCCTTACGGCATGCGCGGCAATAGCGGGGTCAGTGCCACCAGTGATGGCAACGGCAAAATCTATCGCCACGGCCGCCTGGGCTTGTTCGCAGCAATCAACGGCGCAACTGTCTCCGACGTCACAATCGCCGGCTCTATGAAGTTCGATAACGGCGCGGCCATTGATGCCGGATCGCTTGCGGGCACCATTGCGGGCGGTCTGACGCTGTCTGGCGCAACGTGCAAAACGAATATCGCGTGCGATGATACGTTCGCTAACGATGTGAACATTGGCGGTATTGCGGGCAGCGTTTCGACAGCTTCCACGGTTACGTTTGGGGGCAGCAGCAAGGCTCAAGCGACCATCGCTGCAACTAAAACGCTTAACGGCAATATTCGCATTGGCGGCGCCATCGGCTATGTGGGCGATTATGCCTCGACATTCAATGTTATGGGTCTCGATGCCGGCGGCAAAATCGAAACCGGCAATTGCGCCAGCGGCAAGATTGCCCAAGTTGGTGGCCTTATCGGCTGCATCGCACAGGGTAAACAAGAAAACGTGACAAACAAGACCAATGTGGCGACCGTCAACATCGCAGGGTTGGTGTTCGATTCGTTCGCCATGAGCGTCGGCAAGAACGGCGATAAGCTCAATGGCGCGGGCGGTCTCTTGGGTTATAGCTGGGGCAACGCGGTCGTAACTATCGGAGATAACAGCGTTAACAAGGATGTAAACTCCTATGCTCTGAGAACAACCAAGGCCTCAATAACTGCGGAGAATTCCAAGGAGCTCGGCGGTCTTGTATACGCCGCTAGTGGCCACTGGGTCATCAACGACTATGCCATCGACCTTTCGGGCGCAACCATTAACGCGGGCAACGCCGAGACGTTGGGCTTGCTCGTCGGCCGTGGCAGCAGGGTAGCCGACGGAACATACGGTTCCGAGCCGTATGCGGGATTATATCTAGAAGATAAGGCTTATTGGGGTACTGCCTATAGGGTCGAAGGCATTCATGTTGCGGAAGCTAAGTTCATAAAGAAGTTTGATGAATGGGTTGGCGATGGCAGGAAGCCAGACAGCAAGCTAATCGATGGTGAATGGAACACTGTCGTTTCACTTCATACCAAAGACGACGTTAATAACGGCAAGCTCGACATGAGCGGAAATCCGGGAAGCGATAATACCTATCACAATCGAACGGATTTCGGCAACTCACGCAAAACCAACGCTTGGACGAGGTATTACTACAATCTTGACAAGGCGTATACGGTAGTAGGCAGCAACTCAAAAAATAGTAGTGCGAGCAGCTGGATGGACCGCCCGGAGTACTTGTTGCTTTGGTGTGCATACCTGTATGCCCCGCCTGCAATTCAGGGCTATATCATTCCGGGAAATCGTGAGATTTTCAAAGGAAACAATATTGGCACGGACGATTCCAGGGGCGTGGGTATCAACCTAGAGGGATACAGCTTCTACCCCACCAACCCCACCAGTAATTCCACGGTAACGGTAAAAAACGCAACCATTACGTTCCATTATTCCGATATTAAAGCTGAGCAAGAAGGCAACAAAAAGAATAACGAAGCCACGCAGCACGAGAATATGCACTGCGCTCTCATCCGAACTCATACGGGCGATCTTAAGGTTGAGAATGTCACGCTTGCTGGTACCGTGGGCTCTGTTGTGAGCGATTCGGGAAGCTCGTCTGGCGCGCTTGTGTGTCGCTATATCTATGGACCCGTCAAAAAAACCAATGTGGCACAAATCACGATAAACGGTTTAGTGCTCGATGGTCTTGCGGTCGATGGCGTGACGAACACCACCCAATACGCTCCGCTGCTAATCAACCAGATGCAGACCCTTGTAAACCTTGATGCGAAGAATATCTCGGTAACCGATTCGTACAATAACGGTACGAAAAAAAAGATTGCAGCTACAAGCTTGTTTGGCAAGCTCGGCGTGGGAGATAAGGCCAATCAGGTCATAGCGAAGTTTGAGAAAATAAGCTTGCCCAGCCAAACGGACAATTCGATTTTTACCCACGCGAGCCTGCTGGAGAGCTTTGGCTACGCGACCGGCGGCACGGGCTCGGCGGACTATACCTTTACAGCAGATGCCGCTCAAAATGACAAGGTGACCTATGGATCCGAAATTGATAGGAAAGGCACGGAGTACTCCGGCAAGCAGCTTTGGTATTACGATGAAGCGACGTATGGCACCCCTAACGGCTTGGTGAAGGCTGGGGATAAGACGGCGAATGTCGATGCCCCGGTGTTCGGTGACTATCTTCCTTATGTTTATAAGGGGAAGGCCACCGAGAGCAATGTCCAGTACCACGAAATAAAAGTCAACCAGCGTATTCCAAAGCTGATAACGGGATGTGGTACATATGGCGATCCGTATACCGTTAAGGACGCGACGGAGATGAACGCCATCGCCAACTACATCAACAATAGCGTGGCATTGGATGGCTGGGAAGTCACCATTGCCGCTGACCAGAGTGCGCTTTGCACTCGCCGCAGCGACCAATCGACCAACAATGAGGTTACGTACGTCTATAAGCAGGCAAACGGTACTGATAAAAAATGGGAGAGGAAGATCGGCGATAAGACCGATCCCGAGCAGACGCTGAGCGACGAAACCGTGCACCGCTATATACAGAGTGCGTATTACAGCATAGAGCCTGACAAAGATAGGAAGATTACCGTCGATGCGGCATCGTTTGGCGGGTTTGGCAACAAGGCCAATCCGTTCCGCGGTGTTATCGTTGGCGATCTGGGCGCCTCGACTGCAACAATTGAGATTGAAAACAACAAGGGCGAGCTTCGCGGCCTGGTTCCCTATAGCTATGGCAGCGTGGTACGCAACCTCAACATCAATTATGTGAACGAGTCGGCGGCGATTACTTATTCTGCCAAGGACGCCGACGGTGCCCCAACGGCGTTCTTTGGTGGCGTTATCGGCTGCATCCTTGGTGGCGATAACATTATCGATGGTGTGGTCGTAAATGGGACGACGGCCGATAACCCTACAACTGGCTTTACGGTTACTGGTGGCGGAACTAAGCCACATCTTGTTCCCGTCGGCGGTTACGTTGGTGCCATTGCGGGCGGCGGTGTGATCTTCCGCAATATGTCAGGGACGTCTTGGCGCGCTGGAACCAGCGACAAGTCTCAGGGTCTTGGAACGGGCAACTTCCGGCAGTACGACAATCCCTACGTTGGTCGTGTGATTGATGGCTATGCCTTTAGCGAGGGCTGCAAAGTCGAAAACGGTAACGCTAACTACAAGATCAACGAGCTCGCAAACAAGGGAACCGCCTGCGTCACTACCACGGGCACCGACAACAAGTATATCGGCACTGATGCCGAGGCACCCGTGACCACGGTGGAAAACGCCCAGGGCCTTTTGGTGCTCTCGGCCATCATTAGCTCGGGTGCGGGTGCTGGAGCGGCACATACCGACTACGCTAATTATGGCGTGTTCCGCGGCTCCAAGGCGTACTGGGGCAGCGATAAGCAGGACCCGGCGATAAACGGCTACCTGTTTGGCAACAAGGAATATGGTAAGGTGCGAAATGCCAGCTACGACTGCGTGGGCAAGCCTGCGAGCGCTGCCGGCGATTTCGAAACCGCCAAAAACGATGACCAGAAGGCCCCGGGCAAACAGGGGTGGCACGGCCCGCTCGACCATGATGACGATGTAAATTCGCCCTACCTGGTGGCGTCCTACGCTGCCGACTACCAAACGGGCTACGTGTGCGCGTCGAAATCTATCGGCATGAGCCTGGAGTTCAAGGAAAATGCCACCTACGATATGACCGGCTACGGCACGGGATACGTGGGCCTTAGCGGCCGTTACTATTCCAATGCTTGCAGCTCGAACGAGGCGTCCACCGATCGCGACCGCATCACGCCGCACGTGGCAACGATCGACGGCAACGGGGCCACCATCACGGTAGGCACCAAAGATGCCACTTACGGCGTCGTCGAATATGCCGATGACGACTATAAGGTCTCGGGCGTGGGCGGCCTATTCAGCACCGTGATGTTCACCTCAACCAATGTGGGGCAGAGCGTCACCGCGAATGACGGCGCTCAGGTCAAAGACCTTACCTTTAGTAACTGCAACGTATCGCTCACGTACAAAGACGCCAACGGTAGCATTGCCTCGGGACCGGCATCGAACGACCTCATCGGCACCGGCCTTTTGGCGGGCGCAACGGCCAACTACGACGGCAACACGCGTGGCGTCTACCGCAACGTACAGATGAAGAACTGCACCGTGTTGGGCGCAAAGAGCGTAGGAGGGCTTCTTGGCAGCTCGGGCCGTACCAGCCGAAGGACGGATAACGACGTGACCTATATGGTCAATTTCGGCTCCGGCACGCAGGCGCCCGCGAATCTCTATGACTGCTCATACACTGGCCTTAGCGTCACGGGCGAGAAGTACGTTGGCGGCTATGTGGGTGCGATCGCCTCGCCGTGCAGCGTGTGGACAACCGCGGCCACAGGGGTATACGAGAAGACTATTGGCAAAAACTCGACCATAACCGCCACGGGAACAACACCCTACGTGGGCGGCGTGTTCGGTTATACCTCCAGTAACGTATCGGTGAACACCAAAATTGGCATCACGGAAGCCGTCGCATCGAGCACGGCAGTCATCTCTGGGGTAAATGTACTCGCCACCGGGTCGAACACCGATAAGTACATGGGTGCCGGCGGTGTGGTCGGAAGCGCCTATAGAGGCGTTATTTCTATAAGCAACGTGCGCATTGATGCCGGAGGCGATGCCAAGAGCGCCATCATCGGCGATGCCACCGGAACGAACAATAGCATCCGTAATGCGGGCGGCTTGATTGGCGAGGTCACGAGCAGTGGCAGCCCCAACACGTACTGGTTTGAGGACTGTAGCGTCGAGAATATCAACATTGCCGGCACCGACCAATGCTCGGGCGGACTTATCGGCTACTACTTCAGCAATGTGAACATAGCCTGCAACAATATCGCGATTGAGTGCGCCACGATCAAGGGCAGGTGGAGCGGCGGTCTACTTGGCGCGATTAACAGCGGTGCCGACGTCATCAACGTCACCAACACAAAGGTATCTAACACAACGTTTGGCGGAACCTCCAACGGCGGCATTGCGGGCGACGGACGCGGCCAGTTCCATCTGGTAAACGTGCTCATGGACAGCAATACCTACAAATTGGGCTCTAAGCAGGGCGTGCTCTTAGGCGAGGTTGACACAAACGGCTATAGCCTCTCCGCAGCGGGCGTGAACGTAAAGCTCGGCAACGGCAAGACCACGCGTGATCTGCCGCCGATGGTTTACACGACCAATACGGCCGCCGTAAACAGGAAGACCTACATAGCGTTCGGCGACTATAAGGACACGCTGCGCGCGCCCGACGAGGGCACCACGCTCTACGGTGCGGACGATACCGCTACCACGGCGGCAAGCCCGTACGTGACCACGAGCCCCGTGAGCACGCTGGCGGTGCGTGCCTCCGACAACGACACCACCGACCGCTACCTGTTTGGCGACGGCGCCGCCATCGACACCGCGGCGACCATCCAGAGCGAGGCGGCTGCTGGCGTTGATGGCCGCTACACCTACACCAATATCGGCGGCATTAATGACAACGGCGCCTATCAAAATACCTCGAGCTACGATGCCTCATCCGTGGCGAGTAAGTTCAATTCGAATAATGATACAAGCAGCAACCAGGCCACAACAGATTTCCCCGTTTTGGTGATCTCTGGCAACGACAACACGACGGTCAAGAGCTATCTGAACATCGTCGCGAACGGCGGCTTCTCCGACGCTTGCAGATTGAATAACGAGAATGGCACCAATCCGCACGTGACGGCCAAAGCAGAGGTTTTCCAACTCAAGGATGGTGTGTTCGTTAAGGACGATGGCGCGTCGAACAATCCCACGCTTCGCGTGGTGAACAACGGCAAGAACAACATGTCGTTTAGCCCAAGCTCCGATTGGGATAACGGCAAGGGTCGCTTTACGCTCCTGACCGTCACCTTTACCGAGGCGGGTCAGAGCTACAACGTTCAGGTGCCGATCATCGTTAAGCGCAAGCTCGAGATCGATTTCACTGCAACGTATGATTACGGCACTAAATTTAAAGAAAGCGACTACGCTAACCTTGGAAAAGATGCACACGTGCTTACGAGCTTTGGCGAGCCGATGACGGGTCTGCTTACCTGGACATACAATTCTGCCAATGGGAAGGAAGTCGACTTTGGCTGGGACAGCTATATGGCTGCTGGCGGCTCGATGAAGGGGCTCGGTAAGAGCATCCTCTTCAATGGTGCCGACGGAAGGTTGCCCCAGGGCACCCAGCTTACGCTCATCGATGCGAACGTTGACGGCCGGGCCGGTGGCAGAGAGTATCACTATACGGTGGGCGAAGGCGGAGCAACGAGCGTTTCCCTGAGCGGAAACGACGGCTTTAAGGATTCTGCGGGCAATCCATATCAGGAGCGATGGCTGAGCGAGATTTTGGATGTGTCGGCCACACAGGATGGCGCCGGCACATGGACCGTGTGTGATAACGAGGCAGAGGCGACCGCTAAAGCGAAATTCGATGACAAGTGGATGCTGTTTAAGGTTGCAGGCGCTGACGTTCCCAGCAACGACCGCTATACGCTAAAGGTACCTAAGGAGGATACCGGCAAGGAGCAGCGTGCGTCGGAGAGCGTCTACCTAGTTGTCAACGTGCCCAAGTCGGGCGACGGCGTGACGCAAGCTAATATCAACGGTTTTACGGCTTCGTCTATTGACTCGAATTCTTCGGGTGCCCGCATATCTTGGAATCTGCATCACGTCTTGCGCACCGGTGGCGACGATAATCAAAACGGTACGGCATCGACATACAGCATCTTGTCCAATTACGGGCAGGAAGTTAACGACGGGAAGTCGGAGGCGCGCACTCCGGTTTCGAAGTCGACGGACGGCGCCGCCTACGTTCTTTCTCTTGACGTTACCGACAAAATTACGTTTAACCCAAGTCAGAACTATGCTGACTCGGACTCGTTGTTCTATCAGCTCGATACGTCACTGTGCAAGTATGGCGCCAACAATACCCTGACGGGGGTGAGTAGTTTCCCGAGCGGAACCTCGGCGATTGCGAAGTTCTATGTTGCCATCGGCGATCAGAACTATAGGTGGAATGACGGCAAGTGGGAGAAGTGTGACGCTTCGACGCCTGCGTTCACGCAGACCGTGACGGATACAGGCGATGATTCGCTGAAGCTCACGCTCGACCATGACCTCGCCGGAATCCGCAAGATCGCAACGGACGGATCCTTTACCGTGCATACGGTGGTGGAAGAGATTCGCCTTACGCCGGACGGCTGCAACAAGGTCATCTCCCTGTCCAAGCAGTCTGGCGAGGACGCCTGTACCAAGATGTCCTATACTGCCAAGCTTTCGACGCGTAAGGAAGGCCTTAATACCTCGAGCCTGACGCAGACGAAGCCCGGTAACGTCGGGTACTATCGCATGGACACGGGTGATACGACCATTACGCTTTCTGCGCCAGATAAGTCGCAGCTTGGTATTAACGTGGACGACCTACGTCCGATCGCGAATGGCACGATTGGTCTGGGTGCCACGTATGAACTGGGTGGACTTAGCAACGCCGCCGAGGCAATTGCAAATGCCGACTCTGTTGTGTACACGCTCGAGCTGCAGCGCCGCGGAACCGACGGCACGTATGAGAGTGTAACGGATGATATCTCCAACTACGTAACAGTGACGGAGAGTAAGCTTGCCGCGGTCGCTCCCTCCGGTAGCACGATCACCTTCACTGACTCGAAGGAGAATGGCAAGTTCAAAACGCAGAACGGTGACACTACGTTTAGCCTGCCCTTTACCGTTAAGGTCAACACGCAGGTTGAACAGCGTGAGCAGTTCTACGCGAACTATCGATTGGTAATGAGAGCGAGCCTGGTTAAGGGTGACGTGGCGAGCGCAAAGCCTCAATCGCCCGACTATGTGACCTATACGCTCACGAGGGTGAACCTCAACGGCATCGACCACTAGTTCCGAAGCCAACTAGCTTCGCAAAGGGGGCGGCAACCACCC
>USCJ01000008.1 GCA_900553215.1 uncultured Collinsella sp. | reverse complement strand
GTAACGTGGCCGAGATCGTGCTCGTCGACAACGATTTTGCCTCGATGCCCGCCGTGGTGGCCGAGGGCCGTCGCTCCATCAACAACCTGCAGCGTTCGGCCTCGCTGTTCCTGACTAAGACGCTGTTCTCGATGGGCCTGGCGGCGCTGTGCATCGCGCTGCCGCCGTACCCCTTCGAGCCCATCCAGATGACGCTCATTAACTTCTTCTGTATCGGCGCGCCGGGCTTTGTGTTGGGCCTGGAGCCCAACAATGCTCGCGTGAAGGGGTCGTTCCTGACGAACGTGCTCAAGCGGGCACTGCCGGCGTCGATTGCGGTTATTTTGGCCGAAGCGCTCGATATCTTTGTTGCGCGCGTGTTTGGCTTTAGCCAGCTTACGCTGTCTACGATGTGCCTGCTTACGTCGTGCGCGGCGAGCGTCAGCCTGATCTGGCGCATCTCGCAGCCTCTCACGCCCCTACGTGTGGTGCTCTTTGTGTTTGTAGTCGCCGGCATCTTGGTGGGCGTTATCGGATTCCCGAAGCTGCTGTCTATTGCCAACCTGACGATGGGTCAGATGGTTATCTTGGCTGTCATCGTGGTCTTTACCTGCTCGGTGTTCTTTAAGCTCGCCACGATGATGGATTCGCTCAAGCCGCGTCGTCGTCATGCCGCAACTGGTTTTGGCCGCGGTGTGCGCGTTCACCTGGGTCGCGGTGGCGGCAAGGTGAGCTCGACGGGTTCGACGGCGGAGCGTTTTGCCAAGCGCGTCGCCGCCGACATGGCGCAGCGCCGCGAAGATCGCACCGCTCGCGAGGCCGAGGCCCGCGCACTCGAGGGCGTGGCCCAGGTCCAGCCCAAGAAAAAGAAGCCCACGGGCGCCAAGCGCTCCCGCGTAACCAAGTCCGCCCAAGGCATCAAAGTTTCGATGCCAAGCAAAAAGAAGAAGTAACTACGCGCCCTGGCGATGTTGAATTGGTGCCTTGTTCTTGTGGGGCCGTGGCGATGTTATGCTCTAACCTCGATTGTTTGAATTGCTTCGAAAAGAGGATGCCGTGATCTGCCCGCATTGCCTTAAGACTATCGAGGACGGCGCCTCGTTCTGCCCCTACTGCAACGCCTATGTGGGTCCGGGCGATGGTCCGGAGCACACCGAGTTCGTGTTCTGTGAGGGCTGCGGTGCCCGTCTTTCTCCACATGATCGTACGTGTCCCAAATGCGGACGCCCCGCTCCGGGTATCCTCTCCGAGGACGCGGCCGCGTCCGACCTGGCAGCGGGCCGCACGGCGGGCTTTCCGCGCCTAACGCAAGAGCAGATCGATACCGAGGTGCCGCATGCGCCGGCCTCCGCCGCTGCGGTGCTCTCAGACGCCGCCGACCCCAATGAGACCTGCGTGCTGCCGGCTTTCGATAAGGATTTCGGTATCCCCAAGGTCGATATTCCCATGCCCGTTTCCCTGCATGACGATGCTCAAAAACCCAAGCGCAAGGTGCACCCCGACGAGGACGCCTATCACAAGCATAAGCGTCATATTCCTAAGCCGCTCATTATCATCGCGGTCCTTGCCGTCGTGTGCGGTGGTGCCTATTGGTTCGTGACGGCCGATCCCATGGGTGTCATGCCTGGCTTCTACGACCAGTTTGGCCAGGCCGCGCAGACGACCTTCCCCACGCGCCAAAAGGGCGAGGCCACTGAGGACGATACCAGGCAGGACGATTCTGCCGAGGTTGTCCAGGAAGAAACCGTGCTCACCGATGATCAGCTCTATACCAGGCTCGACGGTCTGTATCAGACCATCGTGTCCTACGCTGACGAGGACCAGATCGGCGAGGTCATCGATTCCTTTAACAACGGCTATCTCCGAACGCCGCTGTCCACCCGTCAGGAGCTGTCGCAGAGTGCCTACGCCCTGCGCGACCAGATCAAAAAGACGCAAGATGAGCTCAACAACCTTAAGTACCAGGACGATACGGTCTATGCGGATGACATCGCCCACTTAAAGCAGCTTGCCGAGTGGATGTATGAGCGCGTCGACGTGATCTGCCAGAGCTGGGATATCTCGCTGGCCATTCCCGATGGCGAGTCGATGAGTTCCCACCAAAACGAGATCCTGGCGCCCATCGCGCAGGGCGGCAACAGCGCGCTGAACCAGTACGACGCCAATGTGGGTTCCTGGAAGCCGCAGCAGCGTTCCTAAAATTAGTTCGCCATAGTCGGCATAACCTACGTGCGCAATTGATGTAAGCCCGTGCTTATTGCTACAATTCGTACAAATATGCTTTAAACGCACGAGGAAGGAACCACATGTTTGGTTTTAAGAAAGAGCTCTACACGCCCGAGTATCAGCTTGTCGGCGACGAGTGCGCCGTAATCGAGACGTCGAAGGGTACCATCAAGGTCAAGTTTGACGGCGAGGGCGCTCCCATTCATGTCGCGAACTTCTGCGAGCTTTCCACGATGGGTTTCTATGATGGCCTTAAGTTCCATCGCTATGTGCCCGGCTTTGTTATCCAGGGCGGCGACCCCAATACCCGCGACATGTCCGGCGCCGACGTCGCCGCCGGTCTTGAGGGCCCCGACGGCATGCCCGGTACCGGTGGCCCCGGCTACTGCATCAAGGGCGAGTTCGCCACCAATCCGCGCAACAGCCATGTCGATGGCGCCCTTGCCATGGCACGCTCCATGGACCCCGATTCCGCGGGTTCGCAGTTCTACTTCTGCCTGGGTGCCCAGCATAACCTCGATTCCGGTTACACCGTCTTTGGTACCACGGTCGAGGGTCTCGATGTGATTTCGCAACTGCGTGCCGGCGACGAGATCGTCCATGTCGAGATCGTTCACGAGTAAAGGGGACTTCCTTGAATAGCCAGCTGATCCAACAGGGCCGCGCCGCTTACCGCGCGGGTGATTTTTCTGCTGCAGCCCAGATGCTTGGGGCGGCAAAGACTCCCGATGAGATTATGGGCGAGGCCGATCACCTTCGTGGTAACGCCTTGATGCACCTGGGCATGTATGCCGAGGCCGCCGAGGCCTATGCCGCCGCCCTCAACGACGGCACCTACGGCAAGCGCGGCGCGCTGCTCACCAACCGCGGCAAGGCGCTCGCCGCCGTGGGCGACTACACGACGGCCGCCCAGGCGTTCTCTGCTGCTACACAGGATGCTTCCTATGCCACGCCGTTCAAGGCCTATCTGGGCCTGGGCAATGCGCTGTTCCAATCGGGCGACTATGCCAACGCGGGAACCGCCTTCCGTCAGGCTGCCATCGATGGCGCCAATCCGGCTCCTGCCGCCGCACTCGGCGAGCTCGGTCGTTGCTTCATTAAGCTCGGCCGTCCGGCGGATGCCGTGGAGACCTACCGCACGGCTATCGACTTTGCCGGCCCCCGCGACGACACGCGTGCGCTCAACGCCGGCATGGGTCAGGCGCTTTCTGCCGCCGGCCGTCCCTCCGACGCACTCGACGCCTTTAACGCCGCTACTGCCGATGGCATCTACCAGCTCACCTCCGAGCAGGCCGATGAGCTTGCCCGCGTGCAGGATTCGCTTGCTGCGCTGTCTGCCCAGACGGCTATGGCCACGGCTCCGGCGCCCGCGATGGACGCTCCTGCCGTCGATCCGCTCGATCCTACGGGTGCGACCGGTCAGTTTATGCCCGATCCCTCGGACACCGGCTTCTTTACGCTGTCTGAGTCCGAGATGGTCCAGCAGGACCGTCAGGATCGTAAGCAGGCCAAGGTCCGTCGTCGCCATCGCCACACGGGCCTCAAAGTCTTCATCGTGCTGCTTCTGCTCATTTTGATCGCCGCGGGCGGTCTGGGCTTTGCCTACACGCGCGGCTTTGGCTTCCCGTCTCAGGAGTCTGTCGTTACCGATCTGTTCCAGGCTGCCGGCGACGGTGACACCGCAAAGGCCGAGTCTTGCCTGGCCTCGAGCCTGTCCGAGGACGCTAAGTCGATGATCATCTCCTCGATTTCGCAGGGTGCCACCGTGTCCGTCGAGGGCATGGATCAGTCCATGACCGAGACGACCGCCAAGGTGAAGGCATCGCTGTCCAAGGGCGGCGAGCAGGAGTACACCGTCAAATTCGTGCGCTCCGATAACCATATCGGCTGGGCCGTTTCTTCGCTCGATATGGATTTTTCGGCTGCTGACAACCAGTAGTGACCTTATGGGATTTAGCTTTGCCCGGCGCTTCACCGCAAGTGAGGTGTCGGGCTTGCGCTAGTATGATGAGCTAGTAGTTTTCCAGCAATCATCCAACACATCAGGAGTTGCGTTGTTTTCTTTGATGGATATGTTCTTCGGTAGCTATGCGGGCGATCTTGCCATCGACCTCGGTACCGCAAATACGCTTGTCTCCGTGCGCGGCAAGGGCATCGTCATTCGCGAGCCCTCTGTTGTCGCCATCGACAAGAACGACGAGCGCATCTTGGCGGTCGGTATCGAGGCAAAGCGCATGCTCGGCCGTACGCCCGGCAACATCGTGGCCGTTCGTCCCCTGAAGGACGGCGTCATCGCCGACTTCGATGTTACCGAGGCCATGCTTCGCTACTTTATCGATAAGGCGTCCGAGAAGCGCTATCCGTGGACTCCGCGTCCGCGTGTTGTCGTCTGCGTTCCCTCCGGTGTCACGTCGGTTGAGAAGCGCGCTGTCTTTGAGGCCACGATCCAGGCCGGTGCCCGCCAGGCCTATCTGATCGAAGAGCCTATGGCAGCCGCTATCGGCGCCGACCTGCCCGTCGAGGAACCCACCGGCTCCATGGTCATCGACATCGGCGGCGGTACCACCGAGGTCGCCGTTATCGCTATGGGCGGCATCGTCGTCTCGCAGTCCATTCGTATTGCCGGCGACGAGTTCGATCAGGCCATCCTCACGCACGTTCGTGATGCCTACAACCTGGCCATCGGCGAGCGTACGGCAGAGGACATCAAGATTAAGGTCGGTTCCGCCGTGCCGCTCAAGGACGAGCTCGACGTTGAGGTCAACGGCCGCGACGTGATCACCGGTCTGCCCAAGACCGTGCGCATCGAGAGCGAGGAGATTCGTCGCGCGCTCAACAAGCCGCTCGACGAGATGGCCAAGGCCGTCAAGGACGCACTCGACGCTACGCCTCCCGATCTTGCCTCGGACCTTATGTACTACGGCATTTTGCTGACCGGTGGCGGCGCGCTGCTGCGCGGTCTCGACGTGCGCCTGCGCGATGAGACCGGTGTTTCGGTCAACGTCAGCCCCACGGCGCTCGATAACGTCGTTAACGGCTGTGCCCGCGTGCTCGAGGCCAATGCGTTTGATGGCGGCTTTGTCCAGACCAATGCTTAATTTCCAAAAGGTGGATTCCATTTGGCACGATCTTCGGGTTTCTCCACAAATCTGAATACCAAGCGACAATCAACGGGTATGCGCCCGTTGATTGTTTTCAGCCTGATTTCGGTGTTGCTGCTCACGTTTTACATCCGCGAGGGCGAGGCAGGACCGATTCATGCCGTGCGCTCGGGCGTGACGACGATTACCTCGCCGGTGCGCTTTGTGGGCTCGGCTGTGGCGGCTCCCTTCAATGCGATCGGTAACGTGTTCTCTAATCTTACGGCGTCGCAGGACACGCTTGACGAGCTTAAGAAGCAAAACGAGGAACTGACCTCTAAGGTTGCTGAGCTCTCCGAGGCTCAAAAGACCGCCGAGCGTCTGGAGGGGCTGGTCGGCCTGCAGTCGACCTATAACCTCAAATCGACCGCTGCTCGTATCGTTGGTGCCTCCGGCGATGCCTGGACCTCGACCGTTACCATCGACAAGGGCTCTGCCGACGGCCTTACCATCAACATGCCCGTGACGAGTTCTGCCGGTGTTATCGGCCAGATTATCGAGGTATCGGCCAAGACCTCTACCGTGCGCCTGATTGGCGACGAGAACTCCGGCGTATCCGCCATGGTGCAGGACACGCGCGCCCAGGGTATGCTGCAGGGTCAGGCTGACGGCACGCTGCGTCTTGAGTACGTGAGCGTCGACTCCGATGTTAAGGTTGGCGACATCATCGTGACCTCGGGCATTGGCGGTGTGTTCCCCAAGGGTCTTCCGCTCGGCACCGTCTCGTCGGTTGAAAAATCCGCAAACGACGTGTACTACACCATTGTGGTGCGCGCCCAGACGACGGCCGAGAACAACGAGGAAGTGCTGGTCATCACCTCGCTGACCGACGAACAGTCGGCCTCGGATGAGGACGTGAGCACCGCTAATAGCACGCCGCAGGGAACGTCGCGCGATGCTGCGACCAAGACGAAGGACGAGAGCTCGGATGACGGTTCCGACACGTCCGAGACGACCGATTCCGGCTCGAGCGAATAGGGGGGCATGTCCATGGATCTACACGAGCAGGGGATGAGCTCCCGCACGTTTGTAATCGCCGCCATCGTGTGCGTGCTGCTGCAGGCAGGCCTGGCACCGCAGATCTCCATTGCGGGCGGTCGCGTCAACTTTATGATTATCCTGGTGTGCCTAAGCGTGTTCTCGGGCGACCCGACCCGTGCCGTCGTATGCGGTTTTTGCAGCGGCTTGTTCTATGACCTTTCCGCTGCCGTGCCGGTGGGCGTTATGTCGCTCCTGCTGACCGTGGGTTCTTTTGCCCTGGTGCATAGCGCCGCCGGTCAGACGGGCGGTACCCCGAGTGCGCGCGGCATCACTGTGGGTGCCTTCGCGCTCGTTATTAATGTGATCTACAGCATCATCTTGCTGTTTATGGGTTTGGAGACGAGCTTTGTCGTGGCGATCTTCGGCCATGCGCTGCCGTCTTCGATCCTGACGGGTCTGGTTGCCATTCCGTTTTTGATGTCCGGCGTCGTGCCGCAGTCCGGTTATGGATTCTCGGCACGTGGCGGACGCCAGACGGGCATGCGCTTTAAGCCCAAGACCCGTAAGCTCAAATAGGGGAGGCCTGTAGATGTCTTCCCAGATGACGGTTATTATCGCCGGTATCGTGCTGGTTGTGGCCATCGTGGTCGCGCTGGTCATCATGCGTCGCGGCGATTCCCGTTTTACCTACGATACGCAGCATGGAACGGCCCCGCGCGCCACCGAGGGCGAGGGCAATACCGCGGCGACCGCCTTTAAGGGCCGCTTCTCCATCCTCACCACGGGTGTGGGCGCGATGTTCGCGGCGCTTGCCGTCAAGCTGTGGGGTATGCAGATGGTCTCGTCGGACTATTACGAAAAGCAGGCTAATAGCAATCAGACGCGCACCGTTACCACACCCGCTGTGCGCGGCCGCATCCTCGACCGCAATGGCGTGGCGCTTGTCCAGAACCGTCCCTCACTTGCTGTCGTGGCCTACCGCGACCTTGCCGAGGATGAGGTTCTGGTTCGCCATCTTGCCAACGTGCTCGGTATGCCCTACGTGGCGGTTCTGCGCAATATTCAGGACAATTCCGAGGGCGCCCAGAGCCTGCATACCATCGCGACGGACGTTCGTCGCTCTACGGTTGCCTATATTCAGGAGCACGCCGGCGAGTTTCCGGGCGTCAAGATTGCCGAGCGTACCGAGCGTCAGTACCCGTACGGCGAGACGGCCTGTCACATTTTGGGCTATACCGGCACCATTACCTCCGAGCAGCTCGAGGCCCAGAATAAGAAAACCTCTGGCGATGATGATGCTTCTGCTGGCCGGATTACGTACCAGTCGGGCGATATCGTGGGCCAGGCGGGTGTTGAGAGCTACTACGAAAACCTGCTGCAGGGTATTCGTGGCGAGCAGACCGTCAAGGTCGATGCCTCGGGCAATGTGACCGGTCAGGCCGGCGCCGTGCCCGCCAAGGCCGGCTCCGACATTAAGCTCACGCTCGACCTTAAGATCCAACAGGCCTGTGAGACGGCGCTGGCGAGCGCCATCGAGCTTGCCAAGACCACTGGCTACAGCAATGCCGGCAACGGCGCTGTGGTGTGTCTCGATCCCAACAATGGCGAGATCCTGGGTATGGCGAGCGAGCCCAAGTTCGATCCGTCCGTCTTTATCGGCGGCGTCTCAAATGACGTGTGGACCGAGCTCAATGACGACAAGGGTTCGCACCCGCTGCTCAACCGCGCCATTAGCGGACAGTACATGTCGGCCTCGACCATCAAGCCGCTCTCGGCACTGGCTGGTCTTGAGTTTGGAACCTACACTTCAACGCAGACAACCAACTGCACGGGCTATTGGACGGGCTTGGGCAAGGCTTGGGGCAAGCGCTGCTGGCTGACGTCTGGCCACGGCACCATGACGCTGCAGTCGGGTATCGCCAACTCGTGCGACCCCGTCTTCTACGACATGGGCAAGGCGTTCTTTTATGACGAGCAACATTCCGAGGGCCTGCAGGAGGTCTTTCGTCGCTGGGGCCTAGGCAAGACCTGCGGTATCGATCTGCCGAGTGAGGGCGCGGGCCGTATTCCCGATGCCGAGTGGAAGGAGTCGTACTTCACCGACGCCTCTGCCGAGGACCGCAAGTGGAATGCCGGCGATATGACCAACATTGCCATCGGCCAGGGCGACATCCTGGTGACGCCCCTGCAGATGGCGTGCGCCTACATGGGCCTTGCCAACGGCGGCAAACAGTACGTGCCTCACGTGTTTTTGTCTGCCGTGTCGCGCGATGGCGACGGCGATGCCTATAAGTACAACGGCAAGGGCAAGAAGAAGCGCCTGGAGGCCAAGATCAACAGCGATTCGGATTTGACTCTTGTTCGCAACGGCATGCACGACGTGATTTACACGGCATCGACGTCCCTGGCGGCTCACTTTGGCACCCTGACGCCGCAGGTATACGGCAAGTCGGGCACGGGCGAGAAAAGCGGCGAGGACGAATACGCGTGGTTCTGCGCCTATGCACCGGCCGATGATCCCAAGTATGTCATCGCTACTGTCCTGGAGCAGGGCGGCGGTGGCTCAGATACCGCGATGCATGTCGTGCGCGACGTGCTCGGCGTGATTTATGACGAGCCCGATACCTCTTCGGCCTCGGGCGATTCTTCGGTTCGATAGGAGGTTGCGATGGATTTTTCTCCGGCGGATCTGTTCCGTTCAACCAAGACCGGCTCTCGCAGCAGCCTGGACCGCGTCAACAAGCAACTTTCGGCCTCGCGCGGCACGTTTCGCCAAAAGGTGCATATCGGAGTTCTGCTTGCCACCGTGGCACTTGTTGCCTACGGCGCCATCATCATCTGGTCGGCTTCGCAGTTTAAGGCCGATGCCTCGTTCTCACGTCATCTGCTGGGAATTGGCATCGGGGCGGTGCTGGCGGTGCTGGTCTGGCGTACCGACCTGCGCGGTATTTCCAATTTCTCGACGGCGTTGCTCGTCATCGACCTGATCGTTATCTTCTCGCCCAAGATTCCGGGTCTGTCCTATACGGGCGGTCTGGGCATGACGGGCTGGATCAAGATTCCCGGTATCGGTTTGACATTCCAGCCGGTTGAGCTTGCCAAGCTCATCACCATCTTTTTTATTGCCACGCTTGGCTCGCAGTATAACGGTCGCATCGATACCGTTCGCGACTACGTCAAGCTCTGCGGCATGCTGTCCATTCCGTTTTTGGCCGTTGTCGCCATGGGCGACCTGGGCTCGGGCCTGGTCGTGCTGGTTTCGGGCGCCATCGTCATTTGTATGAGCGGTGCACGCCGCGAATGGGTGCTGTCGACCCTGGCCCTGCTCGTGGGCCTGGTGGCCCTCGTCCTGGCGCTCGATTCGGTTTTTGATTCGTTGCTCGGCCACGATGTGCTCATCAAGCAGTATCAGATGAACCGCCTGACGGTCTTTATCGATCCCGATAATGCCGATTCGGACGATGCCTACAACCTGCAGCAGTCGCTTATCGCCGTTGGTTCGGGTGGCTTCTTTGGTAAGGGTTTGGGCCATGCGACGCAGTCGGCCGGCGGCTTTCTGCCTGAGTTCCACACCGACTTCGTCTTCGCCTTCCTGTCCGAGACCTTTGGCTTTTGCGGTTCCTTTTTGCTCCTGTGCCTCTACGTGCTGCTGATCTTTTCGACGATTCGCGTCGCCTTTAAGTGTGAGTCGCTGTTCTTGCGTCTTTCGTGTGTGGGCATCGTTGGCATGTGGGCGTTCCAGACCTTCGAAAACATCGGCATGTGCATCGGCATGATGCCGATTACCGGTATTCCGCTACCGTTTATTAGCTTCGGTTCGTCTTCGATGATGATTCAGCTGCTGACGGTGGGTATCGTACAATCCATATGGCGGCATCGTTCGGGCGCCGCGTAACCGCTGGAGGGGTTTGCTATGAAAATTCCCGTAGATAAGCTGACCCGCGCTTTTAAGATGGGCGCGTCCGTTAAGAAGGATTCCGATACGCCGGTGCGCGTCTCGGTCTATCTGGATTCGTCCGCCTCGCGCTTTCTTGCTGAGACGGTGCGTGACGCCTTTGTGCCGCAGACGACCTCGGGCATTGTGCGCGTCGAGCGTCTGGGGGAGGAGCGAATTGCTCCAAAGACCGATACCGATGTGGTACTGGTGCTCTCGTGTGGTTCCGACCGCCTGGAGAGTGCCGTGCAGGAGCTCGTGATCGCCGGCGCGCCCGTGTGCGTGCTTGCCGAGTCTGCTGTGGAGGTGCCGTTTATCGAGGAGTCCACGCCCATGCTCGGCGTGGTGGCGGCAACCGATAAGACGTATCTGCTCGAGACGCTTGCCCGCTGGATTCTCGATCGCACCGAAAAGGAAACGGCTTTTGCGGCGAACTTTGCCTTCATGCGCATCGCGGCGGCCAATCGTATCATTACCTCGTGCGCGCTCACCAATATGGCGACCGGTGCGCTGGTGTTTTTGCCGGGCGCCGATTATCCCGTTATGGCGCTGGCTCAGGTGGGCATGCTCTTTGAGCTCGCTGCCGTCTTTGGACGCGGCATTAAGCCTGAGCGCGGCTACGAGGTCGCGGGCGTGCTTGCCGGCGGTCTTGTGATCCGCGCGGTCACCCGTGCGCTCGTCAAGCAGACGCCGCATATTGGGTTTGCCGTCAAGGCGCTCACTGCTGCCGCGGGCACCTATGGCATGGGCCGTGCGCTCGTTTCGCTCTACGAGCGCGATGTCGACTACAGCCGTGCCAACGAGGTGGTTACTGCCACGTTCTCCCGCGTTCGCGATCTGGTGACCACGGTCGCGGGCGCTACCCGTCCTATGGCGTCCTATCAGGACGCATCCGATCTCGCTGCTTAGGGGTTTTCCGTTGCGCGTTCCGTATCAAGACTGTTTTCATTTAATTGAGCCGTTGCTCGCCAAGGTCGAAAAGCCGAGCCGCTATATCGATCACGAGTGGGGCACGCTTTCCAAGGCCGATGCCGACTACCGTTGCTGCCTGATCTACCCGGATGTGTACGAGGTTGGTCTGCCCAACCAGGGTATCGCCATCCTCTACAACATCCTTAACCAGGCCGAGGGCATCTCCTGCGAGCGTGGCTATGTGCCGTGGCCCGATATGGGTGACGCTATGCGCGAGGCAGGCATTCCGCTGCTCTCGCTCGAGGGTGCAGCGCCGGTCGCTTCGTTTGATATCGTCGGCCTGCATGTGCCGCACGAGATGGCGGTGACGAACTTCCTTGAGGCACTCGATCTCGCTGGCATTCCGCTGTTAGCGGCCGACCGAGGTGAAGACGACCCCATCATCATCGCCGGCGGCCCCTCGGTGTACAACCCCGAGCCGTACGCGGCCTTCTTCGATGCCATCCTCATCGGCGAGGGCGAGGAATCGCTGCTCGAGACCTGCCAGCTGCATCGCCGCCTGCGCGACGAAGGAGTCCCGCGCGCGCAGATTGTTGAGCAGCTTGCATCCATTGCCGGCAACTACGTGCCGTCGCTCTATGAGGTTCGTCACGACGAGCCCTGCTCGCCGCACGGCTACACCGTGCCGCGCGAGGGCAAGGATGCGCCGACCGTGGTCTACAAACGCGTCGTCGAGGATTTCGGCGCCACGAATCCGCTGTCGCAGTCGTGCGTGCCCTATGCGCAGCTGGTCCACGATCGCCTGTCTATCGAGATTCTGCGCGGCTGCGCCCGCGGCTGTCGTTTTTGCCAGGCCGGCATGACGTATCGCCCGGTGCGTGAGCGTTCGGCCGACCAGATCGTCTCGTCGGTGATTCAGGGTCTGGAAAAGACCGGCTATGACGAGGTGTCGCTGACCTCGCTCTCCACGACCGACCACTCCTGCATTCGTGACGTGCTTGGCAGGCTCAACCGTCGCCTGGAAGATACGGGTATTCGCGTGTCTATTCCGTCGCAGCGCTTGGATTCGTTTGGCGTGGATATGGCCGAGTCTGTCGCCGGCGAAAAGAAGGGCGGCCTGACGTTCGCGCCCGAGGCCGGCAGCCAGCGCATGCGCGACATCATTAACAAGAACGTGACCGAGGAGGACTTGGACCGTGCGGCCAAGGCGGCCTTCGAGGCCGGCTGGAACCGCATGAAGCTCTACTTTATGATGGGCCTTCCCGGCGAGCGCGACGAGGACATCGTGGCCATCGCCAATCTGGCCGATCACGTGCTTGAGCTCGGTCGTTCCGTGGTGCCCAAGGCTCGTCGCGGCTCGATCTCGGTGTCGATCTCGGTTTCGGTCTTTATTCCCAAGGCTGCCACGCCGTTCCAGTGGTGCCCGCAGCTCGACTACGACGACGTCAAGCGTCGCCAGAAGCTGCTTATCACGAGCGTTCGCAACCGTGCCGTCCGCGTGCATTACCACGATGCCGAGACCTCGCTCATCGAGGCCGCGCTGTCCCGCGCCGGGCGTGACATGACGCCCGTCATCATCGATGCTTGGCGCTCGGGGTCTCGCTTTGACGCCTGGGTAGAGCATTTCTCGCTCGATAACTGGAAGGAGGCTGCTGCCAAAAACGGCATCGACCTCAATGAGCTCGTGCACCTGCCCTACGAGTTGGACTGGCGTCTGCCGTGGGAGCATGTGAGCCCCGGCTGCACGCGCGGCTTCCTCGAGCGCGAGTACCGTCGCTCGCTCGAGGGTGTCACGACTCCCGACTGCACCCGCACGTCGTGCACCGGCTGCGGAATCTGCCCCACGCTCCACGCCAAGAATGTATTGATGGGTGATCGCGCATGAGTGAGCGCCTGACCGACAGCCCCACGCTCTTTAGACTTCGTGTTCGCTATGGCAAACGCGATCGCCTTAAGTACCTGGGCCATCTCGAAGTAATCCATACCATTGAGCGCATCGTGCGCCGTGCGGGACTTCCCTATGCCGTCACGCAGGGCTTCTCTCCGCACATGCGCGTGGGCTTCTCTTCGGCGCTACCGGTGGGTACGTCGTCGACCTGCGAGTGGTATGACCTGTTTATGACCGAGTTCGTGGCGCTCGACGAGGCGTTTGGGCGCCTGGCTGCGGCCTCTCCGGCCGATCTGGCGCCCATCGAGGCGGCGTACATCGACGTGCGCACGCCGGCGCTCACGGCTCAGCTTACGCGTCTGTCGTACCGTATCGACTTGCACCTGGACCCCGAAGCCCCCGTGAGCGCCGACGAGGTGCGTCGTGCGATCGACACGCTGCGCGCGGGTCATGGTATTGACTATGCGCGCGGCAAAAAGAGCAAGCGCTTAGACCTTGACCACACACTGGTGGGCTATGAGATCACGGCGGGGGAGCGTCCGGACCATCTGGTGCTCATGCTCGACACCCATGCCGACAACGAGGGCTCCATGCGTCCGGAGATTTTGCTTTCTGCTGCTGATGTTTTGTTGCAGGGCTTGACCCCGGGCGTCGATGCACCTATTGTTTCCAACGGTATGCAAGACCTCGTGACCATCTGCTCCTACGATGTCGAGCGTCAGAATCAAGCATGCGAGGACGACGAGGGCCGACTCGTCAGCCCCATACCTGTGCGAACTTGTGGATTTGCTCCACATACTCGTTGACGGGGGTATTTTCGCCTGCTACTATATTCGGCTGTTGCACTAACTGATGCATGAAGGGCAAGTAAACATGTACGCAATCGTTAACACGGGCGGCAAGCAGTACAAGGTCGCCACCGACGATGTCATCACCGTCGAGAAGATCGAGGGCAATGAGGGCGACAAGGTCACCCTGCCGGTCATCTTCCTCAACGATGGTAAGAAGATCGTCACCGATCCCGACAAGCTGGCCAAGGCCAAGGTTACCGCTCAGATCGTTGAGCAGTTCAAGGGCGAGAAGCAGCTGGTCTTCAAGTTCCACAAGCGTAAGCGCTATCGTCGTCTGAAGGGTCACCGTCAGCAGCTCACCAAGCTGAAGATCGTGAAGGTCCAGGCTACGTCCCGCGCCAAGAAGGCTGTCAAGGCAGAGGCCGAGGCTGTTGCCGAGGCTCCCGTCGCCGAGTAGATTACACTCGTAACGAAAGAGTAGGTATACACAATGGCACACAAAAAAGGACTCGGTTCCTCCCGTAATGGCCGTGACTCCCGCGGTCAGCGCCTTGGCACGAAGCGCTATGCCGGCCAGACGGTAACCACGGGCACGATTCTCGTCCGTCAGCACGGCACTCACATCCACCCGGGTGAGAACGTTGGCCGTGGCAAGGACGACACGCTGTTCGCGCTGGTCGACGGTACCGTTGAGTTCCACAAGGGTATCAAGCACAGGGTCAGCGTACGCCCGCTCGCGAACGCGTAATTCACCCTTCATAGAGCACATATGTGGGAGGCACTTGAGTTTTAGGATTCAAGGGTCTCCCTCTTTTTTTTAGGAGGCGATTCTGTTGTCACAGTTCACCGATATCAGCCGCATTAACGTGTGCGGCGGCGACGGCGGAGCCGGATGCATGTCGTTTAGGCGTGAGGCATTTGTCCCCAAGGGCGGCCCCGATGGCGGCGACGGCGGTCGTGGCGGCAATGTCGTCATCCAGGCCGATGCTCAGCTGTCTTCGCTGATCGATTACCGCTTTAAGCATCACTTCCGCGCCGAGCGCGGCACGCACGGGCAGGGTGCCCGTCGTAACGGTAAGAGCGGCGAGGACCTGATTCTCAAGGTCCCTATGGGTACCGTGGTGCGCGAGCTCGACCCCGAGACGCAGACCCCGATGTTCGAGATTGCCGATCTGGTGCACGATGGCGAGCGCGTTGTCGTGGCCCCTGGTGGCGCCGGCGGCTTGGGCAACACGCACTTTGTGACGTCGGTGCGCCGCGCGCCCGCGTTTGCTCAGCTGGGCGAACCGGCAGAGGAGCACTGGATTGAGCTCGAGATGAAGCTTATGGCCGATGCCGCACTCGTGGGCTTTCCCTCGGTGGGTAAGTCATCGCTCATTGCGCGCATGAGTGCCGCCCGCCCCAAGATTGCTGACTACCCGTTTACCACGCTCGTGCCCAATCTGGGCATGGTGCGTGCCGGCGAATATTCTTATGTCGTTGCCGACGTCCCCGGTCTTATCGAGGGCGCGAGCGAAGGCAAGGGCCTGGGTCACCAGTTCTTGCGCCACATTGAGCGTACGGCCCTGATCATGCATGTCGTCGACATGACGGGCGGTTTTGAGGATCGCGATCCGGTTGAGGACTATCGCATCATCAACCGCGAGCTCGAGCAGTATGGCGCCGAGCTTTCGGAGCGTCCGCAGATCGTTGTCGCCAACAAGTGCGACGCGCCGGGCACGGCCGATAAGATTGCCGACCTCAAGCGCGCAGCGCTCGACGATGGACATATGTTCTTTGCCGTGTCTGCCGTGACGGGCGCCGGTCTCAATACGTTGATGCTTGCCGTAGGTGAGCAGGTGGCCAAGCTCCGCGCCGAGCTGGCGGTCTCCGATGAACCGGTCGACCTGCGCGACGATGAGTGGGAGCGCCGCCGCCTGCAGCGTGAGAAGCGTTTCCGCATTGTCCAGGAAGAGCCCGGTGCCTTCCGCGTGGTCGGTCGTGCCATCGAGCGCATGGTCATCCAGACCGACTGGGAAAACGAGGAAGCCGTTATTTACCTGCAGCATAAGTTTGCGCGTATGGGTGTTGACGACGCGCTCGAGAAGGCTGGTTGCCGTGCGGGCGACGAGGTCCGCATTTGCCAGCGCGCCTTTGACTTTGAGGGCGCCGAGGACTTCTCGGAGTACGAGGAGCTCGAGGATGCTGACGAGGACGTTGCCGTTGAGGCCATTGACGTGGCCGATGCTGCGGATGAGGGCGTCGAGGTTGTTGATGCGGCGGATGCCGCGGACGATGCCGAGACCTCGGAGAGCGAGTAAGCCATGTCGCTGCGCGGTGGAATCGGTTTGCCCGAGCTTCCTCTAGAGGACGGGCAGGAGTTTAGGCTTGGCATTATGGGTGGCACCTTTGATCCCATCCATTACGGGCACCTGGTGACCGCCGAGCAGGCGCGCGAGTCGCTCGACTTGGACGCTGTGCTCTTTATGCCGGCGGGCTCTCCCG